>NZ_JAPCIY010000069.1:0-22590 GCF_027707645.1 Aeromonas sp. QDB30
GAGTGCCCACACAGATTGCTTGATTCAAATTGTTAAAGAGCGTCACGCTTATCGCGTTGAGGAGGCGCATCTTACGCTCCTCACTTCGAAAGTCAAGCGGTTGTTTTCGCTTTTCTTTCGGCGCTGGCTTCACAAGGAAGCGAACTCATCAGTTCGGCGTGGTCCGCCGTGCTGGTAGGGGCGCATTATAGGGAGCCGCGCCGTGATGACAAGGGCTTTTTCACCGAAAAGAATCGTTCGCTCAGATATACAGCAAAGCGGTTCTATTTCGTTCGCATCACCACCATTTCGGGCTGTCATTGGATTTAAATTGAACATTTGAAAAGCCACTTTATAATTGGCTTTTCAAATGTTCAATTAAGGTTTCATTCATGCACCAGATCCTGGATAGCCGCAAAGAGGAGAGAATCGTTCCTCTGTTCCGCCTCGGGTTTCGGCCTTTCTTCCTGTTCGGCGCCTTGTTCTCGGCTTTGGCGATGCTGGGCTGGCTGGGGCAACTCAACGGCTGGTTCGCTCTGCCCGGGATTAGCAACCCCATCTGGTGGCATGCACATGAAATGCTGTTCGGCTTTGGTGCCGCCATAGTGGCGGGTTTTCTGCTTACCGCCGTCCAGAACTGGACCGCTCACCCAGGTGTACGCGGTTGGCCGCTGGCACTGGTCGTGGGATTGTGGGCAATCCCGAGAGGCCTGCTCCCCTGGTTTGGAGAAAGCAATGTCACTCTGATGGTCATGGACCTGGCCTGGTTGCCCCTCTGTACGTGGTTTCTCGCCAGACCCATCATAGTGACGCGCCAGTGGCGCAATCTCTTTTTTGTTCCCCTGCTTCTCGTGTTGACCCTGCTCAATACCGCTTGCTGGCGGTGGCATGCCGAATGGCCACTGGTGGAACATATCCTGCTTGCAACCGTGCTCCTCTTCACGACCCTGATTGCCGTCATGGGAGGACGTGTCATTCCCTTCTTTACCGCCAGAGCCACTGGGACGGAAAAAGCATTACCACTGCCGTGGCTGGAGCGCATTGCCCTCGCATCTCTGTGGCTCATCCTGCTGCTCTGGTTAGTACTCCCGACCCAGTGGGTCATCGGCATTCAGATGTTCCCTCTATATATAGTGGCGGCAGGGGCTCACCTCTACAGGCAGCTGCGCTGGCGACCCGGAACCACGGTGGCCCACCCCCTGCTGTGGTCGCTTCACCTGGCCTACCTCTTTATCCCACTGGGGCTGACCGCCCTGGCGGCACGCACGGCTGGCTGGCCGATTGCCTTGTCACTGACCAGCCATCTGTTCAGCGCGGGCAGCATGGGGGCCATGATCCTCGGGATGATAGCCCGTGTATCCCTCGGACACAGTGGCAGAGCCCTGCAGATAGGACGCAGGATAACGGCGGCATTTGCACTGGTGATCCTGTCCGCGCTGTTGCGGGTCTTGCTCCCTCTCTGTTGGCCAGATCTCACCCTCACGGGATGGAACCTCAGCGGATGGAGCTGGGTTGCCGCCTACGGTCTGTTCATCTGGGTTTATACCCCCATACTGACCAGTCCCAGGGCTGATGGCCGCCCCGGCTAGTCATCGCGTGGCCATGGCCGGATAGTGGATCAGATTGTGGAAGATGGCGGGAGCGACCCCAAGATTGCGATAGCCATGGGTACGGTCCGCTGCAAACCGGACGGCCTCCCCCTGATCGAGGGAACGCCACGCTCCGTCCACCAGTACCTCCATCACACCGCTGATGACGATGACATGTTCGGTCACTCCGGGTTCATGGGGTTCTGATTTCCGCTGGTAGCCAGGTAGCAGGGTCAGTTCGAACAACTCGAAACCAAAGCGGGCCTCATAGGGGAAAAGCGGGGCAACCTGCATCCCCTCTCCCGCCGGCTGCTGTCGAATATCATCGGCAATACGGTATACCGTCTCTCCCTGTGCCGCTGGTGTCGGCTCAATGAAACTGGAGAAAGAGACCCGAAAACCGGTGGCAATCTTCCACAATGTTGCCACCGTCGGACTGGATTCACCTCGCTCGATCTGTCCCAGCATGGCCTTGCTCACCCCCGTTTCACGGGCGGCCATATCCAGGCTCCATCCTCTTTCAGTGCGCAGCCCTTTCAATCGCTGGGCCAGATAGCGACTCATCTCCTGCATCTGTTCTCCGATTTCTTCGAGCCATATTGTGCGCCATAACGCACAGCGTTATAGTCGAAACCACATTGTACGCAATAGCGCACAAGCTACCAGCATCCACAAGGAAGTTTCCCATGCCCCTAGCCCTCCCCCACATGGTCGCGGGACTCATCGCCGTATTGGTGGGTTACACGAGTTCTGTCGTCTTGATCATCCAGGCCGCCACGGCCGCCGGTGCCGATACAGCCCAGGTCTCTTCCTGGCTATGGACACTGGGTATCGGCATGGGGGTCAGCTGCATCGGCCTCTCCCTCTATTACCGGGTGCCTGTCTTGACGGCCTGGTCTACCCCGGGTGCCGCCCTGCTCATCACCAGCCTGGGGAACTTCAGTCTGGCTGAAGCCATCGGCGCCTTCATCATCTCTTCACTGCTGATCACCCTCTGCGGTATCAGCGGCTGGTTCGACAGGCTGATGCGTCACATTCCCGCCCCCCTGGCGGCCGCCATGCTGGCCGGAGTCTTGCTCAGGTTCGGGCTGGATCTCTTCAAGGTGGCACCGCAAGATCCTCTGCTGCTTGGCACCTTGCTACTGGCTTTCTTGCTGGGTCGCCACCTCTGGCCCCGCTACACCATGGTGCTGGTCCTGGCGGCCGGCATGCTGCTCTGCACCCTGAGGGGCGAGCTGCAACTCAACGAGGTTCACTGGCAACTTTCCACCCCGGTCTGGAACTCGCCAGCCTTTTCCATCGACGCCCTGCTCGGCATCGCACTCCCGCTCTTTCTCGTTACCATGACCTCGCAAAACATGCCGGGCATTGCCATCCTGCGCGCCCACGGCTATCAACCGGCCACTTCTTCCCTGATTGGCTGGACCGGATTCATCGGCGTGCTGCTGGCACCGTTTGGCGGCTATGCCTTCAACCTGGCCGCCATCACTGCCGCCATCTGCATGGGCAAGGAAGTGGATCACGATGTCACTCGACGCTGGCCTGCTGCCGTGTGGGCTGGTTGTTTCTACCTGCTCACAGGCTGTTTCGGTGCCACCGTGGTTGCCCTGTTCAGCGCATTCCCTGCGGTGCTGGTCACCTGCGTGGCCGGGCTGGCGCTGCTCGGCACCATAGGCAGCAGCTTGCACAGCGCCTTGCAGCAGGACGAGGAGCGGGAAGCCGCGCTACTGACTTTCCTTGTGACTGCCTCGGGGATCACCCTGCTCGGGGTCGGGTCTGCCTGCTGGGGATTGCTGATCGGAGTGACATTGCATCAAGTCAACCGGCTCCGCGCCTGACCTGACCATCTGGGGAGACTCCAGTGAGACGCAGCACATAATCCTGAGAAGAGCGTTCACATATGAACCTTATTCCTTTCTAGTGACAAAACGGCGCAGATCCTTCCCGACAAGCGCCGTTGTCAGACTCAATACTGGAGAACGAAGATGAGGAATCAGGCTGTCATTTTGTTACTGGCACTGCTGGGCGCCACCACGACCCAGGCTGCCGACACCGATCGGGAGCTGGCACGCCAGCTCGCGCTGCAGCAGAAGAACCTGCTGCCGCTCCTGAACAATCAGGAATACCAGAGTCCACTGCCCAACCTGCTGCCAAAGGCCAGCCCGCGCCTGAAGCGCCAGGCTCGGGATGCCAACCAGGCGGCCATCCGTCGGCAAGGGCTGGATGGGGAGGTCAGGGAACTGATGCAACTGCGGCTGGCCAATCCGGATCAGGCGGATGCACTGCAACAAGGGGTTGAGCCACTGGTTGCCTACATACCAAGTGGTGACGAAAAGAGCTGGAGCGCCATCGAGGCGTTCGACAGCGCCGGCAGCCCGATCTATCTCGATGTGAACCAGCCGCCGGCGCGGCCGGTACTGGTGGTGGAGGCCGATCCGGTCAAAGCCAAGAATGCCGGCCTGAAGGTGATGCGAAAGGCGCTGGCTGCCGCCGACATGCAGGTGACGCCCCGTGCCACCAGCAACACCACGCCCCTCAAGACCAGCATTCTCAAGAAGATCAGGCTCAACGATGATCAGGAGCCCTGGCTGCTGGGCGCCGCCGAGGTCTATGCCGTCGTGGCCGGGGTCAATCCTGGCAGGGACGAGCCCGTGGTAGATATCGTCGACATGCCCTATCTCGACTACGACAACACCGACTACACCCCCAACCAGATCCTGGTCTATTGGGATCGCTACCGCTGGGGAGCCGTCGACGTGGTCATGATGGAGCAGGATGACAACGTCAATTACAAGGAGCTGAGTGCCCTCCTGATTGACGCACTCAAACTCGGCTTCACTGCGGGCGGCGTACCCGAGGCCCTGCCCTTCCTCGACCTCGGCGGTCGTATCGTCAAGGCACTTCCGGACTCCTGGATGACCAACAACGACGACTACCTCGACACCTTCTATACCCTGGAGCAGGACCAGAGCTATCACCAGTATCCCGGTGCCGCCGGCAATGCAGTCATCGATCTCGAGCCCAGGGAGATCCAGCCAACCCGGCCCTGACTGTCGCTCAAAACAAAAAGCCAATGAGAAGACTCATTGGCTTTTCTGTATCAGAGCCGCGGATCAGGCCTGACCTTTCGGCCTCACACCCAGTGTGTGACAGATGGCGTAGGTCAGCTCTGAGCGGTTCAGGGTATAGAAGTGGAAATCCTTCACCCCTTCCTGACTCAGCACACGCACCTGGTCGATGGCAATGCTGGCTCCCACCATGTTGCGCGTCATCTGATCGTTTTCCAGCCCTTCGAAACGCTGGTGCATCCAGCGCGGGATTTTCACGTTGGTGAAACCGGCAAACTTGGCCAGGGTCTGGTAGTTGGAGACCGGCAGTATCCCCGGCACGATCTCCGCATCGATACCGATGGCGGCGCAGCGATCCCGAAAACGCAGATAGGTCTCCACATCGAAGAAGAACTGGGTAATAGCCCGGTTGGCACCGGCATCTATCTTGCGCTTGAGGTTCAGCAAGTCGGATTGCGCACTGCGAGCCTCGGGGTGGCCTTCCGGATAGGCGGCGACCGAGATGTCGAAATCGGCTTCGGATTTCAGCAGGGCGACCAGATCGGTGGCATACATGTCAGGCTTGTCGAGGCCGGGGGGCAAGTCGCCGCGCAGGGCCACGATGTGACGAATGCCGCTGTTCCAGTAGTCACGGGCAATGGTGCGCAGCTCGTCACGGCTGGCGTCGATACAGGTCAGGTGCGGGGCGGCGATGAGGCCGGTACGCTCCTTGATGTCCTTGATCACCTTGTGAGTGCGGTCCCGGGTGCCCGAGTTGGCGCCATAGGTCACAGAGACGAATTTGGGCTCCAGCACCTGCAGGCGCTCGATGGACTGCCAGAGGGTGTTCTCCATCCCTTCGCTGTTGGGCGGGAAAAACTCGAAACTGACCGATATATCGCCACCCAGATCCGCCAAACTCTGGTTGAGTGCCTCAACCTGACGCGCGCTGTGAAATCCCATCTGCTCTCTCCCTGTCCTGCAACCCATTCCTTCACGCCAAAACGGATGTTTGGACGTCTAAACGTCTTTCTATCTTTATGAGAAAACGGATCAAAGTCAATACCGATTTGTCAGCGACAAGGGGGATTGCCGATTTTTTTATTTTGCAATTCAACCTAAGTAATGAGCGACCCCATCCCAAAATGCTGTCAGGCACGCTATGATGCGGGCGGATCGTCCTGGACGTTCTGAATCTGCGTGTGATTGTTTGGCCGGGTTTCCCGGCCTTTTTTTAACTTCTTTCCCCGCCTGCCGATAAGCAATTCAAGCGTTTGCAGGAGCCCCATCATGGAAGATCACCCCGGTTTTGCCACCGATCTGCTGTTCGATCGCTATCAGGGCGAGGTGACGGATCATGATGCGTTCTGGACCGTGCGCACCCCGGGCTCTCCAGACTACTACTTCGGCAACTACCTGTTGCTGCCCACCCCCCCAAGCGATCGTGACAAGGGCTGGCTCGAGGCCAGTTTCGACAGGCTGATTGGCTGGGATCCCCGTATCCGCCACCGCACCTTCCAGTGGCCTCTCGCCGCAGGCCAGAACAGCCGGGTCGCCGGGTTCGTGGCGGCGGGGTACCAATACATGGAGTACGTGGTACTGGCGCTGGGTGCAATGGAGTGGCAAGCCCCCACCGGCAGCGACCTGGCTCCGGCTCGCCCGTTCACCGCGGCGGACTGGGATCAGTGGCTCGCCTTCGAGCTGGCAGAGCGGGATCCCGCCCATTCGGAGGAGCGCTATCTTCCCTATCTCTTGTCACGCCGCCAGCTCTATCAGGCCATGATCGATGACGGGCTCGGACAGTGGTGGGGGTTATGGCATCAGGATCAACTGGTTGCCAGCTGCGGACTCTTCTTCACCGGCACCCTGGGACGCTTTCAACTGGTGCGCACGCACGCAGAGTGGCGAAACCGGGGGCTCTGTCGTCTGTTGCTGAGCCAGGTCGCACACCAGGGACTGGCACGGGCCAGTTCGCTCATCATAGTGGCAGACGAGCACTATCACGCCCAGCGGGTCTATCGCACTCTGGGTTTCGTGCCGGTGGCCCGTATTGGCAGCCTGTGCCGCTTGCCACGGGAATGACAGGTCATCACGCAGATGAAGAACGGGAGGCCAAGGCCTCCCGTTCTTCATGGTGAACCATCAGGGCTGTGCCCCCTCCAGTTCGCTGGCGAGCGCCTCCTCCACTTCGGCAGGAGGCGCTGGAGCGACGGCTCCGGACACCGGTACTGACGGAGGCTGGGTCGCGCTTGCTCCGGAAGGCGCTTGTCCATCCGGCACCACAGGCGCAGCAGGTTCGGTCCCGATGGCACCCGACACAGGGACGGCAGGCACGCTCGCCTCACACTGACACTCCTGTCCCTTGCCCTGGTTGCCCTGATGGGGGGCATACCACCCTTTCAACCCCTGTTCCAGGCGATCGGCCGCCGCCTTGGGTGCCACGGTTCCCAGCAATACCTGCTGGCTCACCTCGGCCAGTTCATCCCCGAGCTTGGGAGTGCCGCGGGAGAGGATCTGAGTGGCAACCCGGATGGTGGAATCGCACTGATCCCGCCACTCCATCATCTCTCTGGCCGCCGGATTGGTGGCTTCAAAGAAGTGGTTGGAGAGCGAGAAGAAGCCGGGCAGCGAGTTGGTATAGAGCTCGGCAAACTGGGGAGTGGTCAACCACTGCAGGAAGGTCATGGCGGCCTCCTTGTTCTTGCTGGCCGGATTCATCCCCATACCGATATCGGTGTGATCGGTGAAGAAACAGCCATCCCCCTGCTTTGCCACGGGCGGGCGCATGACACCGAAGTCCACCTTGCCGGTGAAGGGGGCAATCTCCCAGGATCCCGCCGCATAGAAGGCAGCCTTGCCCGAGGTGAACAGCTCGTTGGTGGTGGCGTAGTCGCGTCTCTCGCCCCCCTCCCCCAGGTAGTCACGCCAGCGGGCCAGCTCCTCGAACACCTTGACGTATTGCGGGTTGTTGAAGCGCTCCTGGCCCCCGATCAGCGCCAATCGACCATCCTCTCCCTTCCAGTAGTTGGGGCCTATGTTCTGGAAACCGAGCTCGGAGGCAACCCAGCTCTCCGAGCCGCTCACGGCGAGGGGAACGTAGCGACCATCCGCCTTCACCTTGTCCAGGGCCGCGAAGAATGCCTCGCGGGTCTGGGGTACCGTCAGCCCCAGCTCACTGAATATCTTCTTGTTGTAGAAGAAGCCGTGAATCACCGATGCCATGGGTACGCAGAAAGTCTGGGCGCCACTGTCGGTCTGCCAGGGGGATTGGGCAAAGCTCGGGAAGTTCTCCATCCCCGCCATCTCGCTCAGCTCCACCAGATGGCCCGCCTTGAACAGGGCCAGGGAGTCGTCAAACGGGCGGCAGGTGATGAGATCCCCCGCCTTGCCCGCCTTGAGGCTGGCCCAGAGGGTCGGCATGTACTCGACGTTCTGCACCCCGTTGAATTTCACCTGAATACCCGGGTGGGCGGCCTCGAATGCAGGAATGATCTTCTGTTCCCACAAGGCCTTGTCATCTATGCGCCAGCTCTCTATCACCAGCTCGCTGGCCATCAGCTGGCCACACAACAGGAGACTCAGGGCCCCGATCCACTTGTTAGCCATAAGTCCTCCTACACCTTGAAATGGGCGATCAATTGCTGCTGCTTGGCGACCAGATCCGCCAGCACCTCACTGCTGCTGGCCGATTCCCGCGCCTCCCGCTCGGTCTCGTAAGCCACATCCGCAATGCCGGCGACATGACGGGCAACCCCCTGACTCACGGAGATCTGTTCCTGGGCGGCATGAGCCACCTGATCCGCCATCGCCTTGATGGCACTCATCCGCTCGGCAATGGATTGCAACGCCTCGTCCATCACCCGGGTCTGGGCCACGCAATCCTGGGTCTGCTCCTGGCTGCGTGCCATCACGGCCACCACGTGCTTGCTGGAACTTTGCAGGTTCTCGATCATGGCCTGGATCTCCTCGGTCGAGGTCTGGGTCCGGTTCGCCAGTGCCCGCACCTCGTCCGCCACCACCGCGAAGCCGCGACCGGCGTCCCCCGCGCGGGCCGCCTCGATGGCCGCGTTCAGCGCCAGCAGGTTGGTCTGCTCGGCGATGCTGCGGATCACGTCGAGGATGCTGCCGATGTTGTCGCTGAATTCCCCCAGCTTGTGGGTAATGCCGACCGCCTCTTCCATGGCACCCGCCAGTTGTTCGGTGATCTGGCGCGTAGTCGCCACCTGTTTGCGTCCGGCGCGGGCCTCTTCGTCCGCCAGGTCCACCTCACGCTTGGTGCCGTCAGTGGAGCGCGCCACCTCGGTCGCACTCACCTCCAGCTCGGTGATGGCGGCAGCCACCTGATCGGTCTGGCTCTTCTGATCCTGCACCCGTGACATGGCCCGCTCGCTTATCTCGGCGGCGCGGCTCGCCTCGTCCACCAGATGGCGCGAGCCGGCATTGATCTGGGCGAGCAGTTCGCCAGTCTTGTCTGCCAGGGTATTGATCGAGCGGGTCAGGCTGCCAAACTCGCAGCGGCTCTGGTAGTCGATGCGCCGGGTCATGTCACCCGTGGCCATGCGATCCAGCTCCCGATCGATGAGTTGCAGCGGACGCTGGATGCTGCGGGCCGTGGTGTAACCGATGAGGAGCGCGGCGGCTGCGGAGATGGCCGACACGATCAGGATCCAGGCGCTGGCGCTGCTGACGGCGTCATCCGCCCCGACCCGGCTCGCGCTGGCAATGCTGCCCGCCGATTTGGCCATCTCGTCCAGCAGCGCCAGGCTGTTGACCAGACTGGTGTCGAGCTGCTGGTTCAGGGACTGCAGCGAGGCCGCCAGTTGCTGGCCATTGCGCATGGTCGCCAGCAACCCTTTCGGGCCGAGGGCCAGCTCCTGCATCCGATCGAGGTTGACGATGAAACGCTGCCTCACGTCATCGGGCACCTGCACCCGTTCGAGCCGTTTGCGTGCCATCTCGATATCCTTGCCGAGCACCTTCTCCAATTCATTGAGATCGGTCTTGGCATCGGCCCGGCGGATGTTTTTCAGATCCCGGGCAATGCCGGAGGTGATAAGTTCGGCCTTGTTGCGCATGGAGCGTTTGCTCGCGGTCTGCTGCAACAACAGGTCGGCGGCCCACTGGTAGGTATCTTCCAGCCGGATGAACGCCAGCTCCAGTTCATGGCGCCGATCGAGTGCGGCCACCCACTGGCCGTGCTGGGTCAGCACCTGATCCGCCAACCCGTAGAACTCGCGGGTCGCCCCGTCGACCTGGCGGAACCGCTCGCTCGCCTCGGCCACCCCGTCAAACCGGGCCATCTCCTTGCTCTGGGCCAGGAAACGCTCCTGCTGCGCCTTGAACTGGCTGGCCAGTTGCGGCAACTGGGCCGCCTCCTCGCTGGTTCTGTAGGTGAGCACCCAGCGGTTGCTGTCCTGCAGTGCGCCCTTGAGCCCGGCGACCGCGATCACCAAGGGGGTGGCACGATCAGAAACCTGGGAGAGCCCCTCGTTGATCCCCCGGATCTTCAAGATACTGATGAAGCCGAGCAGAACCAGCAACAACAGCATCAGCACGAAGCCGGCGATGATCCGCTGCACAATAGATAAACCCATGGAGGCATCCTCACTCGTTGGGGAAAGGGGTGAATGCCGAGGTTATCGGCAGCGGGATGCAATGGAATAGCGGTTCGTAACGCGATGGCGGGCCAGATCACAGTTGGCGTGACATGGCAGGCAGAAAAGGGCCCGAACAGAGCCGGGCCAAAGAGACATGCTTGTTGTCATGGCCGTGCACCGGCCACGTTTGTCATCAGAAGCGGTAACCGACGCCGAACATGAAGGCCACCGGATCGATGGAGGTGTTGATGGTGCCCACGGCGGTATGCACATCGGTATCGATGTCGATGAGCCAGGCAGAGGCGTTGACGAACCAGCGGTCATTGATCGCCATGTCCAGGCCCACCTGACCCGCCATCCCCCAGGAGGAGTCCACGCTCACATCCGTCCCGGCCAGGGCACCGCGCCCTTCCTCGTCGAAGAAGGTGGTGTAGTTGATACCGGCCCCCACATAGGGGCGCACCTTGCTGTTGGCATCACCGAAGTAGTACTGCGCCATCAGGGTCGGCGGCAGGTGTTTGACCTTGGCGACCTCACCCAGGCCGGCAGTCGACACCGAGTGGGAGAAGGGAGTCGCGGCCAGCAGCTCGACACCCCAGTTGTCCGTCAACATGTAGGAGAGGGTCAGGCCAAGCTGCATGTTGCTGTCGATCTCCAGCTCGCCCGTCCCCAGCACGTTGTCACTGCTGGTCTGGGGAGAGACGAACGCCAGGCCACCACGGACCAGGATGTCACCGGCCTGATGTGCCATGGCGACGGGGGAAGCAAAAGCGGCTGCGATTAACAGAGGAAGGATCTTTTTCATCACATTATTCCTTTTTTGTTTTCTTTCTATGTTGCAAGCCCGAAAACTATAAAAGGATGTGAATGGCCGGTTATTGATTTAGCTCAATAGTTATCAAGAAATAGATAGATGTACACGGCAGCTTTGATTGGGCAGTCAAACCGCAGATGAAAATAAAAAGTCATTCAAATACATGATGATGCCTTAAATTACCGCATCATCATGAAATGTAAAATACCAATTAAATACACCTTAAACACCTTCATATCACCTTTCAATTGTTGTTTAATTATGCCCCTGGGCGTATTTTATTAATGCGATGTAACCACGCTGTAATTTGAATTTTATGAAACCACAGACACGCAAAGACAAAATTCTCGGCATTCTTGCCGCCATCTGGGGGATAGGTTCCTTCCTCTTCATTCTGCTGGGTTTCCTGTTCGCTCTCGCCTTCCTGATGCTGACACACTGAGTCTGCCGGACGAGTCCCTCTTTTCTCCCTCTCATCCCTGGCCGGGCGCCAGACCGGCGCACCTCGCCCACCGGCCAACAAAAAAGGGGCCTTGGCCCCTTTTTCTCGAGTGACGCTTATTTCTCCAGTAGAGGAGCGAGGAAGCGCGCCGTGTGGGACTCCTTGCAACGGCTCATCTCCTCAGGCGTACCCGTCACCAGGATGCGGCCACCACCAGCGCCCCCTTCCGGGCCCAGATCAACGATCCAGTCCGCGGTTTTGATGACGTCCAGGTTGTGCTCGATGATGACGATGGTGTTGCCCCGATCCCGCAGTTGGTGCAGTACCTTGAGCAACTGCTGGATATCGTGGAAGTGCAGCCCCGTGGTCGGTTCGTCCAGGATGTAGAGGGTCTGGCCGGTGTCCCGCTTGGAGAGCTCCCGCGCCAGCTTGACCCGCTGCGCCTCGCCGCCAGAGAGCGTGGTGGCGGACTGACCGAGCCGGATGTAGGAGAGGCCCACGTCCATCAGGGTCTGCAACTTGCGCGCCACCGCCGGCACCGGATCGAAGAAGGCACGGGCATCTTCCACCGTCATCTCGAGGATTTCGTGGATGTTCTTGCCCTTGTACTTCACCTCCAGGGTCTCGCGGTTGTAGCGCTTGCCCTTGCAGACGTCGCACGGCACGTAAACGTCCGGCAGGAAGTGCATCTCCACCTTGATGACCCCGTCCCCCTGGCACGCCTCGCAGCGTCCCCCCTTCACGTTGAAGGAGAAGCGGCCCGGCTGGTAGCCACGGGAACGCGCCTCCTGGGTGCCGGAGAGCAGCTCGCGGATCGGGGTGAACAGGCCGGTGTAGGTGGCCGGGTTGGAGCGCGGGGTGCGGCCGATGGGGCTCTGGTCGATATCCACCACCTTGTCCAGATGCTCCAGCCCCTCGACGCTGCGATAGGGCGCAGGCGTGGACTCGCTGGCCTTGTTCAGCTCGCGGTGGGCGATGCGGAACAGGGTGTCGTTGATCAGGGTCGACTTGCCGGAACCGGAGACGCCGGTGACGCAGGTCATCACTCCGATGGGCAGATCCAGGTTGACGTTGCGCAGGTTGTTGCCGCTCGCCCCTTTCAATTTCAGCCACTTGCCGGTGAGCGGGGTGCGCTCGGCCGGGATGGCGATCTGCTTGCGCCCGGAGAGGTAGTCACCGGTCAGGGACTCGGGGTTCGCGATGATCTCCTCCGGCGTCCCCTGGGCGACGATGGCACCGCCGTGCACGCCAGCCCCCGGACCGATGTCGAGCACATGGTCGGCGAGGCGAATGGCATCCTCATCGTGCTCCACCACGATCACGGTGTTGCCGAGATCACGCAGGTGAGTCAGGGTCTTGAGCAGCCGCTCGTTGTCACGCTGATGCAGACCGATGGAGGGCTCGTCCAGCACGTACATGACCCCCACCAGGCCAGCCCCGATCTGGCTGGCCAGCCGGATCCGCTGCGCCTCGCCGCCGGAGAGGGTCTCGGCGCTGCGCGACAGGCTCAGATAGTTGAGGCCGACGTTCACCAGGAAGCCGAGCCGCTCGACGATCTCCTTGAGGATCTTGTCCGCTATCTGGGCACGCTGACCGGACAGGTTCAACCCTTCGAAGAAGGCCAGGGCATCGCCGATGGACTGCTCGGCGATGGCGGGCAGGTTGCGATTGTCCACGAAGACGTGGCGGGCTTCTTCCCGCAGTCGGCTGCCACCGCAACTGGTACAGGACTTGTTGGCGATGTATTTGGCCAGTTCTTCCCGCACCGCGTTGGATTCGGTCTCCCGGTAGCGGCGCTCCATGTTGTGCAGGATCCCCTCGAACGGGTGCTTGCGCACCACCACGTCGCCGCGGTCATTCATGTAGCGGAACTCGATCTCGGTGCGCCCGGAACCACGCAGGATCACCTCCTGGGTCTTGAGCGGCAGATCCTCCCAGGGGGTCTCCAGGTCGAACTTGTAGTGATCGGCCAGGGATTTGAGCATCTGGAAGTAGTAGAAGCTGCGTTTGTCCCAACCACGGATGGCGCCGCCGGCCAGGCTCTGGCCCGGATCATGGATGAGCTTGGCGGGATCGAAATACTGCTGCACCCCGAGACCGTCACAGGTGGGGCAGGCCCCCGCCGGGTTGTTGAAGGAGAAGATCCGGGGCTCCAGCTCCGACATGGAGTAACCGCACTCGGGGCAGGCGAAGTTGGCGGAGAAGGTCATGGGGGCAACCCCCTCCTCCCCGTCCATCGGCACCACCAGCACGATGCCGCCGGAGAGAGTCAGCGCCGTTTCGAACGATTCGGCCAGGCGCAGGGCCAGGTCATCGCGCACCTTGAATCTGTCCACCACCACCTCGATGGTGTGCTTCTTGTGCAGCTCCAGGGCGGGAGGATCCGACAGATCGCACACTTCGCCGTCGATGCGGGCGCGGATGTAACCCTGGGCCGCCAGGTTCTCCAGCAGCTTGGTGTGCTCCCCCTTGCGGTTGCGCACCACGGGGGCCAGCAGCATCAGCTTGGCGCCTTCGGGCTGGGCCAGCACCTGATCCACCATCTGGCTGATGGTCTGGGCCGCGAGCGGAATGGCGTGGGTCGGGCAGCGTGGCTCGCCGACCCGGGCGAACAGCAGCCGCAGGTAGTCGTAAATCTCGGTGATGGTGCCGACGGTCGAGCGCGGGTTGTGGGAGGTGGACTTCTGCTCGATGGAGATGGCAGGCGACAGCCCCTCGATGTGGTCCACGTCCGGCTTCTCCATCAGGGAGAGGAACTGGCGGGCATAGGCGGAGAGCGATTCCACATAGCGGCGCTGCCCCTCGGCATAGAGGGTATCGAACGCCAGGGAGGATTTGCCCGAACCGGACAGGCCGGTGACCACGATCAGCTTGTCACGTGGCAGGATCAGGTTGATGTTCTTGAGGTTGTGGGTGCGGGCACCCCGGATCACGATTTTTTCCATCTTGTTGCGCGCTCGATACGGGAACCAGAGCGGGCCAGTATGGCATAGAGACTACTGGATGAATAGACAGTCTTTCCTTCCGTACCCCTTCCTCAGAGATACTCCTTGGCCCAGCTCACCGCCTGCAACCGGTTCTTGACGTTCAGCTTCTTGAAGACGTTGTAGAGATGGGATTTGACGGTGTGTTCACTCACGAACAGGCTGTCGGCGATCTCGGTGTTGGAGGCCCCCGTCATCAGGTGACGCACGATCTCCTGCTCGCGGGCGGTCAGCAGCGTCTGCTGACGCTGAGGTTGCCCGCTCCCCTTGCGGTAGTAGTCCACCAGGTCGCACAGCAGGTGGCGCGGGATCCAGTACTCCCCCTGCAACACCTTGCGGATGCCGAAGACCAGCCTGTCCAGCGTGTCCTGACGAAAGAAGAGCCCGCTGGTATGGGGCCACATCAGCAGCAACTCTTTGTTGGTGCTGGTCGGGGCATTGAGCAACACGGCACTGGCCTCGCCAAAGCGCTGGCAGATGGCATTGCTCCACAGCTCCTGCTGGGTCGACTTGAGGTAGTCCAGATCGATCAGCAGCAAGGTTTTGGGGGCGCCCTCTGCAACGTCTGGCAGGTCATTCAGCTCCCCCACCAGCAAGATGGGCAGACCAAGCTCTTCACTGAGGTGACGCTGGAAACGGGAGGCTTGTGCGTTATTTTCGGTGATCAGCACCAGGAGGGAGTCGGGCGTCATCAAGAGAACTTCCTTGCACATTCGAGTCGGGGCTTTTTGGCAAGGAAGAGTACCAATCCCCCTCCTGGCTGCAGCATTAAAAAAGTATTAGACGCATCGGTGGCTCCTTTGAAGCCCAGCAATTTTCCAGCCAATACAATTGGCTAGCACGCCCCCCCCATTTGGGGGGTCAAGTAGTGCCGGTGCGCACCATAACAGCTCCGCCCTCTTCACGCAGCCTGCCCCAGCCGCCTCCCCTTGCTGGTGACACCTTACCTCGGGTAAGTTACTCAGGCTGTGGCGATCCATTGACGCCACAGTGGCAGGGAAGATGTGCGCTCATGCCCGTCAACTGGTACTATGGCGGCCAAACGCTGTGGCCGATCCATGACGCCTCTGCCGGCAAGCTCCGGCGCAGCCAGGACACTGAGGAGAGATGACACCCGTCCAGGGCGCGCATCTCGTTGCAAACAAACGCATTATTGAATGGGCCCAGGCATCTGGCCTGGCCGGTATACATAAGGGTGGAAGAGAGATTATGGCCAGTCGAGGCATCAACAAAGTCATTCTGATCGGTAACCTGGGGCAAGACCCGGAAGTGCGCTATATGCCGAGCGGCGGTGCCGTGACTAACATCACCCTGGCCACCTCCGATACCTGGCGCGACAAGCAGACCGGTGAGCAGAAAGAGCGCACCGAATGGCACCGTGTCGTCTTCATGGGCAAGCTGGCCGAAGTGGCCGGCGAGTACCTGAAGAAGGGCTCCCAGGTCTATGTGGAAGGCAAACTCCAGACCCGTAAATGGCAGGATCAGAGCGGCCAGGAGCGCTACACCACCGAGGTGCTGGTCGACAGCTTCACCGGTGTGATGCAGATGCTGGGTGGCCGTCCGCAGGGCGGTGGCCAGGGCATGGGCGGCCAGTCATCCCAGGGCAACTGGGGCCAGCCGCAACAGGCTGCACCGCAACAGAACATGCAACGTCCTGCTGCCCCGCAGCAGAACATGCAACCGCAAGGCGGTTACGGCCGTCCGGCCCAGCAGCCACAATCTGCCCCGCCGGTCTACAACGAACCGCCGATGGATTTCGACGACGATATTCCGTTCTGACTCATGTAAGAGTTAAAGTGTAAAGAAAAACATTTAGAACATCCTAAAGTGACCGTAACCCAGCAGAAATGCTGGGTTTTTTAATTTGACAAATTTATTGCCAATCAGACTCATACAGGTGTAAGTTGTTGTATCAATAAAGTGTAAGAATAGGCTTGCCTATGTATAAGTTGGAGATCATAGTTTTTGAGAATGGTGAGCGATATCCGATCCTGATGGGTAGCGATGGAATGCCCCATTTTCTTGCTACGCTCTGGGTTACAGCTAAGCTACGCAGCAGCATGGCCGTGAATACTATTTCGAATCGACTTCGCACGTTGAAATGGTTTTTTCAATGGGAGGAAAAGGAAAGTCGAGAGCTATTCTTAGAGTTCCAGCAAGGACTGTTTTTAAGCCAAGTAGATATTGATAATATCAAAGAGCATCTTAGTCTCGATATTTCCCACATAAATGGCTTGTCTAATAAAAAAAGTAGAAGTAATGTCATTGATATTGGTATAACACCGAAACTTATCCAAGTAACTCCATCTGTTGCACGTAACAATATTTATAATAGGTTAACAGTCATTGCAGAATACTTGAAATTCATTGCTACAATAGCAGTCCAAAATAAAACGAATCATTTTTTTACCTCTGCTATTGAGAAAATGACTCATGATATCTTGGCTTTGCGCCCTAAAGGTAAAGGAAAGAAAACTATCAGCAATGTTGACGGCAAGAACATACCTGATGGTTTGATTGATGAGTTCATGTCTGTGGCACATTTTGAACACCCTAAAAACCCTTTTAAAGACCTATCAACTAAAAAACGAAATCATCTGATGTTTGTTCTTTTATATGAGCTTGGTATACGCAGAGGGGAGTTGCTATCGCTCACCATGGGTGAGAACTTAGATATATTAGGCTCGAATAAGTATGTCACAATAAGACGACTCCATGACGACAAACATGACCCTCGAAAGAGACAGCCTGTAGCAAAAACAAGAGAGAGAAAGTTACAGCTAACAAATTATACTGCTGCCCTTATAGATGACTATATAATAAATATCAGAGCGAAAACGCCCAATAGTGGAAAACATCCTTATCTATTTGTTACGCATAGAAAAGGGCCAACACAAGGGCAACCAATCAGTATTAGCACCTTTGACACTATCATTGTACCTGCAATGAAAGCAGTTGATGAACGCTTCAAAGCTATTCATCCACATTATTTTAGACATAACTGGAATCTGAATTTTTCCCGTCTAGTTGATAACAATAATGAACTTGCTACAGACCCCAAAAATAAACGAACCAGAGTTGAGCCAAGTGAGGAAGCTAAAAAGCGTATGCATCAGATGGGACACTCTTCCGAAAGTTCTGCTGAGCCATATATGGTGCGACATATTAGAGAAAAAACCAATAAAATAATTTTGGAAGAACAAGAAAAATTTAAACAGAAATTAGCCTCTTTAGACAGCTATAAGGAAGAGTAATGAGCAGCATAGTATCTATTGCCCAAGAGTACAATTCTGCTCATCTCGACCCAGCAGAACGGATATCCAAGGATGGCTACCGCTTTAACATTGATTCAAATCTCTGGGTTTTAAATAAAGATAAAAACATTTCATTTACCAAAGACGTATTATCTATAGAAAAAAAGTTACTAGATGGATTGAGAAAGACGTTATCTATTTATGCGGAAGAGCAATCAGCAGCTCATGCATCCAATATGTATTATTTGTTTCAAAAATTGTTACGTGATACCAAATTTAAATCTCTTGATGAGCATGTAATTCTAAATTGGCATAGTATGCATAATAAGGACAATGAGTATCTCTTAGGCTCACTTCGTGGTTTCCTTATTAGCTGGCATGAGTATGGATATTATGGCGTTTCTAAAGATATGGTCCAATTGTTAGATTCGCTAACTATTTCAGGAAATAAAAAAGGTATATCAGTAGCAAATAGATGCCCCTACTCAGGGGCATTTACAGACAATGAAATGCTTGCTCTTAATAACGAGCTTATACGCCTATTCAAGGAAGATAGCATATCTTTTTCCTGTTATGCCTATGTGAACTTGCTACAGGCGACAGCTAGACGCCCTATCCAGTTACGACAATTGAAATCAATTGACCTACAAAAATCTCAAAATACTAAAGACAATCATTTCGATTTCTATCTAAATATACCAAGAGCAAAGCAACGTGGAGTCGGCTTCCGTGAGGAATTCAAGAAGTTAGCTATCACTGAAGAGTTATATATCATTCTACTCAATTTTATTGAGCAGGAAACTAAGAAGTTAAAATCTATATTTAATACGGAACTGACGCCAGAGCAAAGCTCTCAAATACCTGTATTTATCGATTGGCCTATAGTTGATAAATTGTCTATCCAGAAAAATCAACTGGACGACGCCATGCTAGCCTCAGACATATTGCACATATCAGCAACGGATATTCGAGAAATAATACTAAAAGACTTTAAAGTTAAACAAAAAGCTATCTCAGAAAGGACTGGTGACTACATACATATCACTGCTCGTCGTTTTCGCCATACACGAGGTACAAACCTTGGCCGAAAGGGGCTAGGGCCGTTAATCATTGCTGAAGCATTAGATCATAATGATACACAGAATGTGATGATTTACACAGAAAACACCGCAGACACAGCAACCTATATCGATAAAGCGATTGGCAAGCAATTAGCCCCATTTGCCAATGCATTTCTTGGAAGAATTATAGAACAACTAGACGAAGGTGAGCGCGGTTCAGATCTCACAGCCCATGTACCCAATATGGAAAATGAAGTTGTTGGTGCATGTGGTACTAATGACTACTGCGTGAAAGGCTATGAGAGTTGTTATACGTGTATGAAATTTAGGCCTCTATTAGATGCTCCACATGAAAAATTATTAGCCTCCCTTTATGCAGAAAAAGAAATTAGGCTTAAAGAAACCAAAAGTGAGGAATATGCATCAACCAAGGATCGGCTAATTTTAGCTGTTGAGTGGGTTGTACAAAAATGTGCCGAGATGAAAGAAGTGAGGTCTAATCAATGAATGAAAATGTCTTTTATTTCAAATCAACCGCAGAAATCGCTGCGGAGGAAAACTTAATTAATTTCATTCAGAATTGCAAATCCAAGCTCACTGCTTTTGGGCATGATTGTTGGGATCAGGATAAATGGTCAGCCGATTTGGGCACTCGTCGCGTTGTTGCTCGTTTTTCCACAAATACAAAGCCATCAAACAGCTATAGCTACTCCCCCTTAAATGGCCCATTTATAGACTTTGCAAAAGCATATATCCGATATATTTATTCATTAAATCCTGTAACCAACCTACAGCGGCATATTGAAGCCATAAGAGTATTAGAAGAGGCTTTGCTGTTATCAAAGGGAAGTGCTGACATCCTTTTACTTGATGGCACCGTTTTAGCCTATCTAGATGAGGTATTTCAGGCACGAATATCTGACCCAACGGGAAGAAACAAGGCAGGATATCAAATGGAGTTAATATTAAACTTCTGCCGAGATAATTTTATTAGCCCTAGCCTCCCTCAGTGGTCAAACCCATATAAAAAAATAAAAGACCTCACGATTAGTCTTGACGAGAAGGGCAAGGAGCACCGCTCGAAAAAGCTGCCCTCTGATGAAGACATGCTCTTAATAGCACAACTCTTTCATGATGCACCAAGCTTGGGCATAGAAGCCGAATATTTTAGTGCTGTGATGACACTTCTCATGCTAGCCCCCTCACGGTGTTCTGAGTTATTCTCATTGTCTACTGAGTGTATCGTCTGGGAAGAAGATCGAGCCGGAGAGAAAAAACTCGGTATTCGTTGGATTCCAGCCAAAAATGGCAAAGAAGGGATAAAGTGGGTTCCAACTGTTATGCAAGATGTAGCATTAGAAGCTATTGCCCGTTTAACTAGAATTGGTGAGCCTGCTCGACACGCAGCTAGGCAAGCAGAATATAATAATAATACATCTGAAAATACAGAGTTTGTAAATGGGTTTAAGTGCTGGCCTTATGTTGATAGTGCAAGAAGCGTTAAAGTTTCACAAGCACTATTGCTCTTTAGGAAGTATGAGTTCCATAAAGATTTTAGTGTCATAAACGGCTCATTTTGTCTGCCAACAGTTAATCTAATTAACGACCGTTTTGTGCAGAAAGAGTCTCGTAGTTGGTCATCACTTTGGAGCAAGTATAACATTTCAAAACCTGATGGTACGCATATACAAATACCATCACACAATGCAAGACATTGGTTAAGCACTAAAGCCGAACGTGGTGGGATGGATGAGCAGACCCTGGCGCATTGGGCAGGAAGAGCAAGGTTAGCTGACAATAGAAGTTACGACCACAGGACAGAAGAGGAGAAGGCCAGTTCGATAATCCCTGTTCTATTACCTGAAAAATATTCGGTATTAGATAAAATTAAACAAAATCTTCCAGTCAGCTATGAGGATATTGGCAAAGATCTAATTGGCACAGCAATTATTACAGAGCTAGGTATTTGCGAACATGATTTTGCAATGATGCCATGCCAACTAAACGGTGATTGTGAAACCTGTAAAGAATTAGTATGTATCAAAGGTTTTAGTAGTTCATTAGAGCTATTGAAAACTCGTGAAAAACAAGTTTCTGCGCAATTAGAAAATGCATTAAAAAATCGTCACATGGGTATGTTTGGTGCAGATCGTTGGGTTAGCTCACATGGATGGCGACTTGCCCACATAAGAACAAAAATCAGACTGCTGGAGGATACCAGTATCCCTGATGGCACACCAGTTCGTATTCCTGATGAATATGACCCTTCTCCCGCGAAACAAGCCCTTTTGGATAAAGGCATGAACACTGAGATCCAAACACCAGAATCCATTGAGGCAAAAATGAATGAGATTATGAGGTTACTTGCATGCCCAAAATAGTAATTACCAAAGATAATATATCTTATGTCCTAAGTATCATTAACACATGGGAAGGGAAGTTGACATGGGATCTTCTCTGCCAGAAAGTTACAGACAAGCTAAATATTGCAGGAGGAGTTCAGCGTCAATCTCTATCGAGTTACGAGGAAATTCAAGAAGCATATACGAAAAGAAAACAGTATCTGAGAGAGAGACCACTACCACCAATTGAGAATGATAACCTTGATGAAACTCTTAAATACTTAATCCAACGTGTTGCCATACTCGAAATTGAAAGAGATCAGTTGAAGAAACTGAATGACGCGTATAAGCAGAGATTTATAAAATGGCAATATAATGCTTATAGACATGGCGTACATATGACATCCATTGATAATAAACCTATTGATGTTTCTGAGCTAAAAAAACTGATCGATATACTCGAAAGACCCCTTTCAGGGGTAAAGCGACAATAATAGGTTATCTAATAACAATATCTTAAAAATAACTAGATTTATAGAAAACATGATGCTTCGTATGGGAGAAACAGCTAAAGATCACCGTTCTGCTGGCTCCCTTACAGAGAGAAATATAGGAACTTGCCAGCCATCACAGTTTTAGGAGATAACGCCATGCTCAATGCGGCCAATCAGATCGAGAACAGCCTCAGCCCCTATCGGAGTGCTCAACATCTGTAAAGGGCATTCCTCACCCAACGCTCTGGCAGGTGAGTTTAGCCACTTAATAACTACCGACATGTCTCCATCAAAGAGTGATTTTGTAGCATCTAACACCCTGACTAACATATATATTTTCCCGCTATGCTCTACCGAAAGAACTTTCTTATCCTCTTTATTCTTCCTATGATAGTTTGCGCGACTGATACCTACCCACTGGCAAAGAACGACCTCATCAATATTTGTTTCTGAAGATAGTTTTGCCACAATGTCAGAAGATAATCCTGCCAGGATCTTCATATGTGCTTCGACAGGTTGCTTAGGCAACGACAAAGCAGCTAGAAGACTGACGGGATTTCTGACCGAAGCCTTGGGTTTGTACGGAGCTCCTACATTCATAACCATCTCACTTACATCAAGTTTTATATCACATGAACAGCCCTGTGCCCCATAGTGGAGGCTACCAGCCCTACCCGAGTGGTGGTGTTTCCCATAGTTCGGGCCGCCGGTCCCCATGAAGTAGTGTTGCTTCCTATAGTAGAGACTGTAGGGCAAGATCGTCTACTACGGCACAGTCAGTCCATATCGCATGTATGTGAAACATATCGTCAGCCGTGTCGAATGCGACAAGCTGAGCGAGAAATACTGGAAAAACAAGGAGTAACCACATGTTAAATCTTGCATTGGTTCAGATTAGAGAAGCATTGGCTCATATACAGGACCTTAAGAAAACACTTCATTTGAAATTCCTTCTAAGGTCCTGTTCTGTATCGATTTTCGCTGCTT
>NZ_JAPCIY010000070.1:0-21969 GCF_027707645.1 Aeromonas sp. QDB30
GGCAGAGAAAATCCAAGCAAAACAACACGTTAGACGGTATTATTAATTCGCTTGCCGCTTAAGGTTCTGTACATGAGAGAGGACTAGTTGCATAAAAAAGCTTCCTCAAACACCACGCCGGAGCCGGGCGTTGTCATGACGCAGGGTGAGCCTGAGCCCGTCTTGATGCGGGCTGCGGGCTGAACGCTGCGGCAGTTTGCCAGAATGGAAAAATAAAACCATATAAAATCAGCACGTTAAATTGATATTTGTGTAATCGATGCCCGCTTGATATTGCTGATGCGAGCATGAAGGTATCCACCGGATACGCCACACGGAGGTGGCATGCTCCGCCCGGCCATCGGCTGGGCGTTTTTTATCCAGCTCCAATGGTGGACGATTTCGAGGGGACCTGAGCAATTATTCAGGTTTGTCCAATGAGTTATCCCCAGCTTCTGGGGATAACTCAGAAGGCGAAATAGTAACAGACCCGCCGACCCAGACCGAAAAAAGCGCGTTGTGCGTCGTCCAGCTCTTCCTGTCTGAGGGTGGCGACGATGCTTCGCGCATCTTCCCGCAGATCGATCATGGCCACTCCTTCCGGCCGCTGCCCCTTGAGGTAGGGCAGCACCTTGGGTCTGAGGGGCATGCTGGGCTCGGTGGAGAGCACCAGGGCCAGGGCATCGTCATCCAGGCGCACCAGGGAACCCGGTGGATAGACCCCCAGCACCTTTATCAGCAACCTGACCTGGGTTTGCTCGAACTTCTTCTGGGAGAGCTTGTAGAGCTGGCCGATCACCTGGCTGGGCCCCGGCGGGTTGAGGCCGCTGCGCGGGTGAAGCAGCTCGTCATAGTGATCCACCAGCCCGATGAGGCGGGCGAGGGGGGGGATCTTGTCGCCCTTGATCCCGAGGGGAAAACCGCTGCCATCGAGGCGTTCGTGATGCAGGTAGGCGACCTCACGGATCCTGGGTTCGAAAGCCTGCAACTGGTTGAGCATCACCAGTCCGTACTGGGGGTGCATGTTGAGGAAATTCTGCTCCGCCTTGCTGAGCTCCCCCCGCTTCTGGATGATCTGGCTCGGGATCCTGAGCTCGCCGATGTCGTGGATCAGGCCCGCCAGACCGGTTTCCTCGATCTCGACGGGATTCATGCCAAGCTCCCGTGCCATCAGCATGGCGATGAAGGCCACGCTCAGGCTGTGTTGCAGCAGGGTATCCGTGTTCTGGCTGCGGATGAGGTGCAGACCGAGTGGCCCCTGGTGTTCTGCCAGACGGGCGGCGGTGCTGCGCACTATCTGTGCGGTATTGGCCAAGCCTTCGTCCGGTTTGAGGTTGAGGGCGCCAAGGGCGTCGCGAAGATCTGACAGGGATTGACCGAACGCCTTGTCCGCGATGCGAAGGGAGCGCCTGAACGCCTTTTCGTCGAAGGTGGGGCCCTCAGAAGAGGAGGTGGTATTCCCGGTGTCGCTCATCTCAAGAGAGGGAACGGGTTCGGCCCGCAGCAGGGGCTCTACCGGCAGATCGCTCTTGTCGGGATCCACCATCAGCAGGGTCAGGTCGAGGTGGCGGATGATGTCGAGCTGCTGCTGGTCCTTGATTTTGAAGGCGTTGAACATGAAAGGGTGGCTCGTCCATCCCGTGGGAAGATGGATGTAGTGGCCGACTCTCAACTGCTCGATGGAGGCCTGTATCAGCGCCATGGACTAGCTCTTCTGTCGAATTTGCCTATCAACAAGCTAGCAAAATTAAACAGATAGACAAACAAAAAAGCCCGCGCATGTGCGCGGGCTCTTGTCATCCGTGGCGTTTATCAGGCCTTGGATTTTTTCTTGTTGTCCACCTTGTTGTCCACCTTGTTGTCCACCTTGGTGTCGACCTTGGCTGCAACCGGGGCGGCAGCAGGGGCTTCCTCGATGAAGGGACGGCCGTAGTAGGTGTCCATCAGGATGGCTTTCAGCTCGGTGATCAGCGGGTAGCGCGGGTTGGCGCCGGTGCACTGGTCATCGAAGGCTTCCAGGGCCAGCTGGTCTACCTTGGCCAGGAAGTCCGCTTCGTTCACGCCGGCTTCGCGGATGGAGGCCGGGATCCCCAGGGTGGCCTTCAGCTCGTCCAGCCAGGTCAGCAGCTTCTCGATCTTGGCGGCGGTACGGTCACCGGCAGCGGTCAGGCCCAGGTGGTCAGCCACTTCGGCGTAGCGACGGCGAGCCTGCGGACGGTCGTACTGGGAGAACGCGGTCTGCTTGGTCGGGTTGTCGTTCGCGTTGTAGCGGATGACGTTGCTGATCAGCAGGGCGTTGGCCAGACCGTGGGGGATGTGGAACTCCGCACCCAGTTTGTGGGCCATGGAGTGGCACACACCCAAGAAGGCGTTGGCAAACGCGATACCGGCGATGGTGGCGGCGTTGTGCACCTTCTCGCGGGCAACCGGGTCGTTGGCGCCGTTGATGTAGCTGGAGGGCAGGTAGTCCTTCAGCAGTTTCAGGGCTTGCAGCGCCTGACCGTCGGAGTATTCGTTGGCCAGCACGGAGACATAGGCTTCCATGGCGTGGGTCACTGCGTCGATACCACCGAAGGCACACAGGGATTTGGGCATGCCCATCACCAGGTTGGCATCCACGATGGCCATGTTCGGGGTCAGCTCGTAGTCGGCCAGCGGGTACTTCATGCCGGTGGCGTCGTCGGTCACGACCGCAAACGGGGTCACTTCAGAACCGGTACCGGACGTGGTGGTGATACAGACCAGTTCGGCCTTCACGCCCATTTTCGGGAACTTGTAGATACGCTTGCGGATGTCCATGAAGCGCATGGCCAGGTCTTCGAACGCGGTGTCCGGGTGCTCGTACATGACCCACATGATCTTGGCGGCATCCATGGGTGAACCACCACCCAGGGCGACGATCACGTCCGGCTTGAAGGAGTTGGCCATCTCGGCGCCCTTGCGGACCACGGACAGGGTGGGGTCGGCTTCCACTTCGTAGAAGATCTCCACTTCCATGTTCAGCTTCTTGAGCAGGCGAACCACTTCATCGGCATAGCCGTTGTTGAACAGGAAGCGGTCGGTCACCACCATGGCGCGCTTCTTGCCTTCCAGGTCGCCCAGGGCGATCGGCAGGGAACCACGACGGAAGTAGATGGATTTCGGAAGTTTGTGCCACAGCATATTTTCTGCCCGTTTTGCGACTGTCTTCTTGTTGATCAAGTGCTTGGGACCGACGTTCTCGGAGATGGAGTTACCACTCCAGGAGCCGCAACCCAGGGTCAGGGACGGGGCCAGCGCGAAGTTGTACAGGTCACCGATACCACCCTGGGTGGAGGGGGTGTTGATGAGGATACGGGCGGTCTTCATCTTGTCGCCGAAGTACTTGATGCGGTCGGCATTGCGATCCTGGTCGGTATAGAGACCGGAGGTGTGGCCGATACCACCGATGTTGACCATGTCGCAGGCCATTTCGACGGCTTCTTCGAAGTTCTTGGCACGGAACATACCCAGCGTCGGGGAGAGTTTCTCGTGAGCGAACTCGTCTTCCGCGCAGAGTTCCAGACCTTCACCGATGAGGATCTTGGTGGTGGCAGGCACGGTCACACCGGCCATGGCGGCGATCTTGGTGGCAGGCTGGCCCACGATGTCGGCGTTCAGGGCGCCGTTGATCAGCAGCACTTTACGCACCTTGTCCGCTTCGTCCTTGGAGAGGATGTAGCCGGCGTGGGTCGCGAAACGCTCCTTGACCTGGTTGTAGATGGAGTCGACCACGATGACAGCCTGCTCGGAGGCACAGACCACGCCGTTGTCGAAGGTCTTGGACATCAGGATGGAGGCGACGGCACGCTTCACGTCGGCGGTTTCGTCGATGACGATGGGCACGTTGCCCGCACCCACGCCGATGGCGGGTTTGCCGGAGGAGTAGGCGGCCTTCACCATGCCCGGGCCACCGGTGGCCAGGATCAGGTTGATGTCGTCGTGACGCATCAGGGCATTGGAGAGTTCGACGGAGGGTTGATCAATCCAGCCGATGATGTCTTTCGGCGCACCGGCAGCCACGGCTGCATCCAGTACCAGCTTGGCAGCGGTATTGGTGGAGTTCTTGGCACGGGGGTGCGGGGAGAAGATGATGGCGTTGCGGGTCTTCAGGGAGATGAGGGCCTTGAAGATCGCAGTGGAAGTCGGGTTGGTGGTCGGTACGATACCGCAGATGATGCCTACCGGCTCGGCGATGGTGATGGTGCCCATCTCGTCATCTTCACTGAGGATGCCGCAGGTCTTTTCATCTTTATAGGCGTTGTAGATGTATTCGGAGGCGAAGTGGTTCTTGATAACCTTGTCTTCGATGATACCCATACCGGATTCAGCCACGGCCATCTGGGCCAGGGGGATACGGGCGTTGCTGGCGGCCAGGGCGGCGGCACGGAAGACCTTGTCTACCTGCTCTTGCGAGAAGCTGGCGAATTGACGCTGTGCTTCTTTGACGCGGGCAACCAGTGCATCCAGTTCAGCCAAATTGGTTACTGCCATGTTTATCTCCTGATGATTTGAAAACTGTTTAGTAAGACCTTGGCAATGCCCGGCAATTATAGCCACCTTGTCAAGGCGAGAATCACCATAACGGGGTATTTACATGCCTTAGTAAACTGTTTTCTGGCTCGATTATAGGGTCGGGATGTGTCAGAAAAGATTGATCTGGATCATATGTAACAAAAGAACAAAAGAAATTTTGTTTCACCCCTTATCGCACCACTATGTTACGGGAGTGTGTCATCCTTTCTTGGCATCACGAGCTGCTGTCACGCGCCCTTGGAATATCTGCTCAGGGAAGGGGGTCCGATGAATTCTCGCCTTGACCGGGATGGGGGGAGGCGGTATCGCCGTGATGGTGGCAGAACGTCCACTCCCCTGACGTTTCATTTATGTTGAGAAAGGGGTTGTTGTTTTCATCCAGTCGCCCTGGCGAAACAGCACATCTGGCGGTGGCAGGGAGCGCGTCACCTCTTCACAGCCTGCCCCACTGGCGCCGCACCAGGGTGAGAAAGGCCAAAATCGGGGTCACAGGAGCGGGTGGGGCGGCAAGCAGGCGTGGTGAGAAGCAAGGGTGCCATTTGCCGAAAATATCGTTTCTTGGCTGAGGGCTGATATAACGCGCTGCCATGGCACCCGGCGATGTTAATGGCGGCCTCTCTCCCTTAACAACCCGATATGTTGAATTTTGTCGCTACATTAGCGGAACTAACTGAAAAGCCCCGGTAAGGGTGAGATTATTTGATTGGAGAAGGGAAAAGCCATGGTGTAAATTTACGCGCAGTTTGGGGGCTGGCCCCTTGTGGCTCGTATTGGTTCTGGATGGCGCCTATGGCAGCAATAGACTTCTCTTTATACCTGAAATTTTTCGTCGGCCTGTTTGCGATCATCAACCCGCTGGGTCTGTTGCCAGTCTTTGTGAGCCTGACGGGCCACATGTCGTCGGAGGAGCGACGCAAGACCAACACCACCGCCCACATTGCCGTGATGATCATCCTGATGGTCTCCATGTGCATGGGACAGCTCATCCTCGACAGTTTCGGCATCTCCCTGGCGTCGTTTCGCATTGCTGGTGGCTCGCTGATCACCCTGATCGCCTGGTCGATGCTGCAGGGCAAGCTGGGGGAGGTGAAGCACAACAAGCAGGAGAAGGGTGAACTGGCTGCGCGTGAATCCATTGCCGTGGTGCCCCTGGCACTGCCGCTGATGGCCGGACCCGGTGCCATCTCCTCTTCCATCGTCTATGCCAGCCAGAAGACCCTGCCCCAGATGGCCGGCATGTTCGTGGTGGTGGTGGCCTTTGCCTGCTGCTCCTGGCTCATCTTCCGCGCCGCTCCCCTGCTGTTCAAGCTGATGGGCAACACCGGCATCAACGTGGTGACCCGTATCATGGGTCTCATCATGATGTCCCTTGGCATCGAGATCATCGTGGCGGGCATCAAGGGAGTCTTCCCCGGTCTGGTGTGAGCCAGGTCCGTTTTTGTCGGAGCCGGTCCTTGTGACCGGCTTTTTATTGTTTCTTTTTTGTTGGTCATTTCCTAGAATCGAGCGGCCTTGTACGAAAAATGACCGCTGCGGGATATTTAAATGCTGAATAAATGGTTTAAAGTTGTTTTTTTGACCATGAAAGCGGCCTGTTCCTGATGATATCTATTGCATTATCAGAATTGTCAGGGAATTATGCGGGCAGCGAGGTGTTTGTCTCGTGGATAACAAATGCATGGAATGTTCTTGTTGGAGTATGGAAATGACTCATAGAAAAACAATTATTAATACCCTTTTATTGACTGCACTTTTCGGTGGCGCCACCCTGGCTCACGCCGCCGATGTCCCCGCCGGTACCAAGCTTGCTCCCGAGCAAACCCTGGTGAAAGGCAATGGTTCCGAACCCGCCACCCTGGATCCCCAGAAAGTGGAAGGTACTCCCGAATCCAACGTATTGCGTGACCTGTTCGAAGGTCTCGTCTCCTCCGGCCCCAAGGGTGAGACCCTGCCCGGCGTCGCCGAGTCCTGGGAAACCAAGGACAACAAACATTACGTGTTCCACCTGCGCAAGGATGCCAAGTGGTCCAACGGGGATCCCGTCACCGCTCATGACTTCGTCTTTGCCTTCCAGCGCGCGGTGGATCCCAAGACGGCCTCTCCTTACTCCTGGTACATGGAGATCCCGACCATCATCAATGCCTCCGACATCATCGCGGGCAAGAAGCCGGCCGACACCCTGGGCGTGAAGGCGGTGGACGATCACACCTTCGAGGTGCAGCTGGAGAAGGCGGTGCCTTACTTCGTCAGCATGCTCTCCCACACCACCACCTATCCGGTCCCGAAGAAGGTGATCGAGAAGTTCGGTGACAAGTGGACCCAGCCCGGCAACATGGTATCCAACGGCGCCTACGTGCTGAAGGACTGGGTGGTCAACGAGCGCGTCGACGTCGAGCGCAACCCCAACTACTGGAACAACGGCAAGACCGTCATCAACAAGGTGACCTACCTGCCCATCCAGTCCACCAACGCCGAGCTGAACCGCTATCTGGCTGGCGAAGTGGATCTGACCTACAACATGCCCATCGAACGCTTCAAGCAGATGAAGAAAGAGCTGCCGGACGAAGTAAAGGTCAGCGGCTATGTGGGCACCTACTACTACCAGTACAACTTCAAGCACAAGCCGTTTGACGACGTGCGGGTGCGTACCGCCCTCTCCTATGCCATCGATCGCAACGTGATCGCCGACAAGGTGATGGGCAAGGGCGAAACCCCGGGCTACACGCTCGTGCCTGACTTTGTAGATGGCTTCAAGCCGGTGGCGCCGGCCTGGTCCAAGCTGACCCAGGCAGAGCGCGATGCCAAGGCGAAAGAGCTGCTGACCGAAGCCGGTTACGGCCCGGGCAAGCCGCTCAAGTTCGAGCTGCTCTACAACACCGACGACAACCACAAAAAGGTGGCCGTGGCCGTCGCCTCCATGTGGAAGAAGCTCGGCGTGCAGGTGAGCCTGGTGAACCAGGAGTGGAAGACCTACCTGGAGACCAAGAAGCAGGGTAACTTCGACGTGGGCCGCGCCGGCTGGATTGCGGACTACAACGAAGCCTCCTCCATGCTGGATCTGATGCAGACCACTCACGGCAACAACGACGGCAAATACTCCAACCCGACGTTCGACAAGCTGATGAGCGAGTCCCGCAACCAGGTGGATGCCGAGGCGCGCAACAAGCTCTATGTCCAGGCCGAAGAGATCCTGGCCAAGGACATGCCGATCGCCCCCATCTATCAGTACGTGACCTCCCGCATGGTCAAGCCCTACGTGGGCGGCTACCCGGCCAACCCGCTGGACAACATCTACAGCAAAGACATGTACATCGTTGCTCACTGAGTAAAGAAACAAGTCGCATAACAAGCAGGGCCCGCCAGACGGCGGGCCTTTATTACAACCGCGACCCTTTGGAAGCAGTACAGGACAGGAAATGTCTATGTTGAAATTCATCCTTAAACGTCTACTGGAAGCGATCCCGACTCTGCTGGTCTTGATCACCGTCTCCTTCTTCATGATGCGCTTCGCCCCGGGTAACCCCTTCACCAGCGAACGCGCCCTGCCGCCGGAAGTCCTGGCCAACATCGAAGCCAAATATGGCCTGGACAAGCCCATCGGCATGCAATACCTCACTTACCTCGGCAACCTGGTCCAGGGGGATCTGGGGCCCTCCTTCAAATACAAGGACTTCACCGTCAATGATCTGGTGAGCCAGGCCCTGCCTGTCTCCGCCAAGATAGGCTCGGTCGCCTTCCTGCTGGCAGTGACCCTGGGGGTCACCTTCGGCACCATTGCGGCCCTGAAACAGAACACCCTCATCGACTACCTGTTGATGTCGTCGGCCATGGCCGGGGTGGTGATACCCGGCTTCGTGCTGGCACCGCTGCTGGTGCTCTTCTTCAGTATCTATCTGGGCTGGTTCCCGGCGGGAGGCTGGCAGGGGGGCGGCGCCCAGTTCATGGTACTGCCGGTGTTCGGCATGATGATGTACTACATCTCCGCCATCTCCCGCATCATGCGCGGCAGCATGATCGAGACCATGAACTCCAACTTCATCCGTACCGCCCGCGCCAAGGGGCTGCCCCTGCGTCACATCATCCTCAAGCACGCGCTGCGCCCGGCCATGCTGCCGGTGGTCTCCTACCTGGGACCGGCCTTCGTGGGCATCATCACCGGCTCCGTGGTCATCGAGACCATCTTCGGCCTGCCGGGGATCGGCCAGCTGTTCGTCAACGGTGCCCTCAACCGTGATTACTCCATGGTGCTCGGTCTGACCATTCTGGTCGGCGCCCTCACCATCACCTTTAACGCCGTGGTCGATATTCTCTATGCCGTCATCGATCCCAAGATCCGTTACTAAGCCGGGAGTTCATCATGGTAGTCACAACTGAAAAGCGCGAAGCCGTCGAGGCGTTCGCCCAGAAAGTGGAAGTGGTGGAAGGACGCTCCCTGTGGAAGGATGCCCGTCGCCGTTTCCTGCGCAACAAGGCGGCCCTGACCAGCCTCATCATCCTGACCATCATCGGTCTGGCGGTGATCGTGGGGCCACATCTGTCCCAATACACCTTCGATGACCCAGACTGGGGGGCCATGCAGAGTGCCCCGGACATGGAGACCGGCCACTGGTTCGGCACCGACAGCCTGGGGCGCGACCTGTTCGTGCGTACCTTGCTCGGCGGACGCATCTCCCTGATGGTCGGCATCATGGGGGCCCTGGTGGCTGTCATCATCGGCACCCTCTACGGCGCCGCGTCCGGCTTCATCGGCGGTCGCGTCGACAGCCTGATGATGCGCGTGCTTGAGATCCTCAACGCCTTCCCCTTCATGTTCTTCGTGATCATGCTGGTGACCTTCTTCGGTCGCAATCTGGCCCTCATCTTCCTCGCCATCGGCGCGGTGAGCTGGCTCGACATGGCGCGGATCGTGCGCGGCCAGACCCTGAGTCTCAAGAGCAAGGAGTTCATCGAGGCGGCCCACGTCTGCGGCGTCTCCAAGTGGAAGATCATCACCCGTCATATCGTGCCCAACGTGCTCGGCATAGTGGCGGTTTACGCCACCCTGCTGGTGCCGGGGATGATCATGTTCGAATCCTTCCTGAGCTTCCTGGGTCTGGGCGTGCAAGAGCCCATGACCAGCTGGGGCGCCCTGCTGGATGAAGGCTCCAAGTCGATGGAAGTGGCCATCTGGCAACTCCTGTTCCCCGCCGGTTTCATGGTGGTGACCCTGTTCTGCTTCAACTTCCTCGGGGATGGTCTGCGTGATGCCCTGGATCCCAAGGATCGCTGATACCCAGGGACCGGCAAGACGCCAAGGGGCCATCAGACCCGTTCAGGGAACGCACCGCGTTCACCACGGGCAGGCCCCCATCACGACAGCGCGATAAGGAGTACTGAGATGAAATTACTGGATGTGAAAGATCTGCGGGTCGAGTTCAAGACCCCGGACGGCAATGTGGTGGCCGTCAACGACCTCAACTTTTCTCTTTCTGCCGGCGAAACCCTGGGGATCGTCGGGGAGTCGGGCTCAGGCAAGTCCCAGACTGCCTTTGCCATCATGGGGCTACTCGCCAAGAACGGTGTCATCACCGGCTCGGCCAAATTTCAGGGGGACGAGATCCTGAATCTGCCGGAGCACAAGCTCAACAAGATCCGCTCCGAGAAGATCGCCATGATCTTCCAGGACCCCATGACGTCGCTGAACCCCTACATGAAGGTCAAGGATCAGCTGATGGAAGTGCTGATGCTGCACAAGGGGATGACCAAGGCTGCCGCCTTCGAGGAGTCGGTGCGCATGCTGGACGCGGTGAAGATCCCCGAGTCGCGCAAGCGGATGAACATGTACCCCCACGAGTTCTCCGGCGGCATGCGTCAGCGGGTGATGATCGCCATGGCGCTCCTGTGCCGGCCGCAGCTGCTCATCGCCGACGAGCCGACCACGGCGCTGGACGTGACGGTACAGGCCCAGATCATGACCCTGATGAACGAGCTCAAGCGCGAGTTCAACACCGCCATCATCATGATCACCCACGATCTTGGCGTCGTGGCCGGCATCTGCGACAAGGTGCTGGTGATGTACGCAGGCCGGACCATGGAGTACGGCCGGGTCAACGATATCTTCTATCGCCCGAGCCACCCCTATACCGAAGGCTTGCTGCGCGCCATTCCCCGCCTCGACACCGAAGGGGAAGAGCTGCCCACCATTCCGGGCAATCCGCCCAACCTGCTGCGTTTGCCCACCGGCTGTCCCTTCCAGGAGCGTTGCCACCGGGTGAGCGAGATTTGTGGCCAGCAATCGCCGATCCTGACACCGTTCAACGACGGTCGGGAGCGGGCGTGCCACTGGGTATCGGATGCCATGATCAAGGGAGTGAACTAAATGGGTACTGACAAGAAACTGCTGCTGGAAGTGTCCGACCTCAAGGTTCACTTCCATATCAAGAGTGACAAGGCCTGGCCCTGGGCCAAGCCCTCCGCCCTGAAGGCGGTGGACGGGGTGACCCTGCGCCTCTACGAAGGGGAGACCCTGGGCGTAGTGGGGGAGTCCGGTTGCGGCAAATCCACCTTCGCCCGTGCCCTCATCGGCCTGGTACCGGCCACCGACGGCAAGGTGGTGTGGCTTGGGCAGGACTTGACCAAGCTCGAGCAGAACGCCCTGCGGGAGAAGCGCAAGGAGATCCAGATGATCTTCCAGGATCCGCTGGCCTCCCTGAACCCCCGCATGACCATAGGGGACATCATCGCCGAGCCCCTCATCACCTTCTACCCGACCCTGCCAAGGGAAGAGGTGAAGGAGAAGGTGCGCGCCATGATGACCAAGGTGGGTCTGTTGCCGAACCTGGTGAACCGTTACCCCCATGAGTTCTCCGGCGGCCAGTGCCAGCGCATCGGCATTGCCCGGGCGCTCATCCTCGAGCCCAAGATGATCATCTGTGACGAGCCGGTCTCGGCGCTGGATGTCTCCATCCAGGCTCAGGTGGTGAACCTGCTCAAATCCCTGCAAAAGGAGATGGGTCTCTCCCTCATCTTCATCGCCCACGACCTCTCCGTGGTCAAACACATCTCCGATCGGGTGCTGGTGATGTACCTGGGCAACGCGGTGGAGCTGGGGACCGGCAAGGAGATCTTCGCCAATCCCCTGCACCCCTATACCAAGGCGCTGATGTCGGCGGTCCCCATCCCGGATCCGGATCTGGAGCGCAGCAAGGTCATCCAGATCCTGGAAGGGGACCTGCCATCCCCCATGAATCCGCCCTCCGGCTGCGTGTTTCGCACCCGCTGCCCGGTGGCAGGTCCGGAGTGCGCCAAGACCCGGCCCCAGCTCGAGGGCAACTTCGACCACGCGGTTTCCTGTCTCAAGGTGGACCCGCTCTGAGGATGGGAGCGTGACAGGGGCGCCCGGGTGGCGCCCCTCTTTTTTGCCTGCCCATCAAATCCTCTCTTGGCGCCAGCGGTTGTCGCTGCTACTATCCGCCTTACAAGGGGAGTAACTTCTCGCCGGTTTGTCGTCATTACGGTGCACCCATATCCTGCAGTGCACCCGGCAGCCGGGCAGTTGACGCAAGTCGGCTGTAAGTGAGACCTTGCCGAGAGGCAAGGTGTATCTGCTCCAAACGCGAACCCACTGCCTCCCGGCCGTGGGTTTTGTCGTTTTGGGAGAAGTGAACATGGGTGAATGGTGGATGTGGACCGGTTTCTTCAGCATAGTGCTGGTCCTGTTGTGGATTGATATCCGCTTTGTCGGTGGCGGCAAGGCGCACAAGGTGTCCCTGAAAGAGGCGGGCATCTGGTCTCTCATCTGGGTCAGCGTGGCGCTCCTGTTCAACCTGGCCATCTGGCTCTGGCTGGATCACAGTGCCGGGCGCGAAATCGCGAACCAGAAGGGGCTGGAGTTTCTCACCGGCTACCTCATCGAAAAGGCACTGGCGGTGGACAACGTCTTCGTCTGGCTGATGCTGTTCGGCTACTTCGCCATCCCGGCGGAGCTGCAGCGCCGGGTCCTGCTCTACGGGGTGCTGGGGGCCATCGTGATGCGCGCGGGCATGGTGTTCGCGGGCAGCTGGCTCATCGAGCAGTTCCACTGGATCCTCTACCTGTTCGGGGCCTTCTTGCTGCTGACCGGTGCCAAGATGCTGTGGGCGGCCGACAAGGAGCCGGATCTCGAGAACAATGCCCTGCTCGGCTGGATGCGTCGTCGCTTCAAGGTGACCGAGACGCTGGAGGGGGAGAAGTTCTTCGTCTGGCGTGACGGTGTGCGCTACGCGACCCCGCTGCTGCTCATCCTGGTGCTGGTGGAGGTGAGCGACCTCATCTTCGCGGTGGACAGTATCCCGGCCATCTTCGCGGTGACCACGGATCCCTTCATCGTGCTCACCTCCAACATCTTCGCCATCATGGGGCTGCGCGCCATGTACTTCCTGCTGGCCGGGGTGGCCGATCGCTTCGCCCTGCTCAAATACGGCCTGGCGCTGATCCTGATGTTCATCGGGGTCAAGATGTTGCTGCTCGATATCTTCAAGATACCGACCGGCATCGCCCTTGGCGTGGTGGCGCTGATCCTGCTGGCCTCCATGGGACTGAGTCTGCTGATGACCCGCAAAAAGACGGCGTGAACGGCGCAGTAAAAAAAAGGGCTCCATAGGGGGCCCTTTTTCATGTCAGCAATTTGCTTAGCGCTTGATCTTCTTGGGGTTGGTGTAGCCCCAGACGGTGTACATGTCCGCCAAGAGGGCACCGTTGTACTCCTCCAGATCAGATTGTTTCACCTCGGCATCACCCTGGCGTCCGAACAGGACCACCTCGTCACCGGGTTTGATCCCCTTGATGTCGGTGACGTCCACCATGGTGGTGTTCATGGAAGTCTTGCCCACGACGGGGGCCTTCTGGCCATGGATCAGCACATAGGCCTTGTTGCTCATGGCGCGGCGGTAGCCGTCGGAGTAGCCCATCGGCAGGTTGGCCAGCAGGGAGTCGCGCTTGAGGGTGAAGGTGCGGTCATAGCCGACGGTGTTGCCCGCCGGGTAGTGGTTGACGGAGGCGACCTGGGTCTTGAACGCCATCACCTTCTTGTACTCGGTGTAGGAGGGAATGGTGTCGCCATAGATGATACCGCCAGGGCGCACCATGTCAAAGTAGGCTTCCGGCACTTCCAGGGTGGCGAAGGAGTTGGCGGCGTGGATGGTGAGCTTGCTGCGATCCAGCTTGCCGGCGTCGATGAGCCACTGGTAGTCCAGCTTGAACTGGGCCAGCCCCAGCTTGACGTCCTCTTTCTCCTCCACCGGGAAGTGGGTCATGATGCCGACCGGGGTGATCCCCTTGAGCTTGAGCATGGCCAGGGCATCGGCCTTGGCATCGTCCTGGCGCAGATCGATGCCGTTGCGGCTCATGCCGGCGGAGTTCAGGCCGATGTGCACCGGGATGTTGGTGTGATGGCGCTGGGCGATGCCGGCGATCCCCTTGGCGCTCTCCAGGCTGCCGATGAGCTCCTCCAGCTTGTAGGGCAGGGCCTGCTCCACTTCATCCGGGGTGGCGGCCCGCACCCGCATCAGGCGACCTTCGAAGCCCTTCTCGCGAGCAACACGTGCTTCTTCGTTGCTGGCGATGCCGATGCAAGGGATGCCTGCCTTGACCACGGAAGGGACCAGCAGGTCGATGCCGTGACCGTAGGCGTCCGCCTTCATGATGGCGCAGATCTGCGGGCCCTTGTCACCGAGGCGATTCTTCAGGGTCTGGATGTTGTGCTCGAAGGCACCGAGATCCACTTCCAGCCAGGCGTTGGCGGCGGTCTGTTCCTGACCGTTGCGGTGGTCGTCGGCGAGCGGCAGATAGGGGGCGGCGACCGCCTGGCCGGCCAGCAGGCCAAAAATCAGGGTCGCGAGCAGTGTTTTCTTGTGCATGGGGCAAGTCCTTTCTTATTGTCTTGAGTTGAGGCTGGGCTCATCGCTGAGGCGAGCTGCGGCAGGGCTGGTCATAGCATGTTGCTATGCTAATGATATATTTCACTTTTTATCCAGATGCCGACTCTGGGAGTGTATCTCAACGGCGTCAATCGTGGCACGTGTTGCAGGAAGAAAATATGAAGCTGACGTTGCGGATTCCACCGTTGCTGCTGTTCGTCGTCATCGTGCTCGCCATGTGGCTGGGGCGGGGTGAGGGGAGGGCGGCGCCCCTGTGGCTGGTGCTGGTCGCCACGCTGTGGCTGGCGGGAGCCCTGCTGGGGGGCGGTGCGCTTCTGCATTTCTGGCAGCAGCGCACCACTGTGCACCCCCAGCGGCTGGAGAGCAGCCGGGTGCTGGTGACCCGGGGCGTCTATCGCATCAGCCGCAATCCCATGTACCTGGGGCTGCTCTGCTGGACCCTGGCGCTGGCGTGCTATCTGGGAGGCATGGCAGTGTGGCTCGGGCCGCTGCTGCTCTGGGGCTGGCTTACCCGCTTCCAGATCCTGGCGGAGGAGCAGGCGCTGCGGCGACAATTCGGCGATGCCTATGACGACTATTGCCGACAGGTCAGGCGCTGGTGCTGAGGCGCGGCGTGCCCCATCAGGCATATGACAACGGCCCGCAGAAGCGGGCCGTTGTCATGGGGGTCAGGGGGGATCACGCCTTGGCGGTGTCCACCTCGCCGAGGGGGGCGGTCTCCCCCAGGCTGTCTTCGCTCTTGGCCACCACGCTCGCGGCGATGGCGTTGCCCAGCACGTTGGTGGCGGAGCGCCCCATGTCGAGGAAGTGGTCGATACCGAGCAGCAGCAGGATGCCCGCTTCCGGGATGTGGAACTGGTTGAGGGTGGCGGCAATCACCACCAGGGAGGCGCGGGGCACCCCGGCCATTCCCTTGGAGGTGACCATCAGCAGCAGCAGCATGGTGATCTGCTGGGCCGTGGAGAGCTCGATGCCATAGGCCTGGGCGATGAACATCACCGCGAAGGTGCAGTACATCATGGAACCGTCCAGGTTGAAGGAGTAGCCCATGGGGAGCACGAAGCTGGCGATGCGCTTGTCACAGCCAAATTTCTCCAGCCTGTCCAGGGTCTTGGGGTAGGCGGCCTCGGAGCTGGCGGTGGAGAAGGCCAGCAGGATGGGCTCGCGGATGAGGGCGAGCAGTGTCAGGATGCGGCGGCGGATGAAGAGGCTGCCCATGGCGATGAGCAGCAGCCATAGGCAGCCGAGCGCCAGATAGAACTGGGCCATGAAGGTGCCATAGGTAGCGAGGATGCCGAGCCCCTCCTTGGCGACCATGGCGGCGATGGCGCCAAACACCGCGAACGGGGCGAAGTTCATCACGTAGCCGGTCACCTTGAGCATGATCTCGGCGCCGCTGGCCATCAGCTTGACCACGGGCTTGGCGTCGTCCCCCAGGGCGGCGGCGGCCAGCCCGAAGAAGAGGGAGAAGACCACGATCTGCAGGATCTCGTTGGTGGCCATCGCCTCGACCACGCTTTTCGGGATGGCGTGGGTCACGAAATCCTTGAGGGAGATGGCGGTGGCAACCACGCCTGAGCTGGTGCCGTCATCGGGCAGAGAGAGGGAGAGCCCCACCCCGGGTTGCATCAGGTGGACCATGACCAGCCCCAGGGTCAGGGACATCAGGGAGGCGAGCATGAACCAGCCCAGGGTCTTGACGCCGACGCGGCCCACGGTGCGGGTGTCACCCATCTTGGCGATGCCGACCACGAGCGTGGTGAACACCAGGGGGGCGATGATCATCTTGATGAGGCGCAGGAAGATGTCGGTCAGCAGGGTGATGTCATCGGCAAAGCCTGCGGCCTGTGCGGGCGCGAGCAGGCGATAACCCTGCCCGGTCACGATGCCAAGCAACATCGCAATGAGGATGGCAACGGTCAACTTGTTCATTTTCATGGGGGAGTTCCGGTTTCGATAGGTGCAATGCCTGTGCAGGCGGCGAGGGGCCGCCTCAGTCCTTTTTTGTGATCCGGGCGGTGGAATCCAGACAGCCGGTGTGCTGGAGCATGCCTAATCGCGAAGGGGAAATCCAGTGACTTGTTTCGGAGTTTTGTGTTGTTGTTAGCTGCACTTGATATGCATCTTGTGATTTATTTGTATTAATCGCTGTTTATTTTAATTTTTGCGAGATAAACGGCTTCCATGCTCTGCGCGTCCCGGGGGCTGGCCTCCAGGGTGAAGACGAGCAGGGCCGAGGTGCGGTGTTCCACCTGCATGTCGTCCATGAAGGTGTCTGGCTCGTACTCGTCGAACCCGAATTGGGGGCGGGTCGGGGTGACCCTGACGGCATCCCGCGACAGGGTCAGCGTCTCGACCCGAATCCAGGGGTATCCCTTTGCCAGTGCCACCTCACCGGCCCGCTTGAGCACGTATTTGCGCGCCGTTTCCCTGTCCACCAGATCGTTTCCCACAAACTCCAGTTGCCAGCGGGCCGGGCCAAGCTGGGTCTGTGAAAAACCGGTCTGGCCATTCCAGAACGATTTTTCACTGTCATAGGCGGTGGCGCAGCCCGCGAGCTGGCCGACCAGCAGGGCGCTGAGGGCAAGGGTGCAGAAAGTACGAAGGGAAGGCAACATGATGCGGGCCGCTTGGCAAAGGGGGTTTTACTACAGCACAAAGGGATCGGAGAGACAATCGCGGTGGAAGACCATAAAAGAAAAGGCCTTGTCGTCTGACAAGGCCTTTCTCGGGGAATTTGGTCGGTGTGAGAGGATTCGAACCTCCGACCCTCTACACCCCATGCAGATGCGCTACCTGGCTGCGCTACACACCGACGGAGTCAGCTCGGCTGACGGGGAGGGAGTTTATGGAGATGCCCCGACCCTGTCAACAGGGGAAATTCAGGTTCGAGATCGTTTGCCTGCTTTGCGAGCAACTTCGGATCAAAGTGCGACCAGTGGTGCATTTTGTCGGCACCTCACCGCTGTCTTGCAGGAAAAACGGCCACCCGGAGGTGGCCGTTTGGCGTGATGCTCTCAAGCCGAGATCAGCGGTTGAAGGTGAGACGCTTGCCCAATACCTTGTCGGTGACTTGGCCGTTCTGCCAGGCTATTTGCCCGTTGACCAGGGTCATCTCAAGCAGGGCGCGCTGGAAGCGGTCATCATCCAGATCAGCGGTTGAAGGTGAGTCGCTTGCCCAATACCTTGTCGGTGACTTGGCCGTTCTGCCAGGCTATTTGTCCGTTCACCAGGGTCATCTCGATGGTGCTCTGGAAGCGGTAGCCGTTGAACGGGGACCAGCCGCACAGGTAGAGCAGGTTGCTGTCGGTGACCACGTAGGGCTTGCCGAGATCCAGCAGCACCAGGTCGGCGAAGTAACCTTCCCGGATGTAGCCGCGATCCTGCACCTGGAAGCGCTCGGCCACCGCGTGGGAGGTCTTCTTGACGATGGTTTCCAGCGAGAAGACGCCGTTGTGGTAGAGCTCCAGCAGCGCCTGCAGGGAGTGCTGCACCAGGGGCACGCCGGAGGGCGCCTTGAAGTAGCTGTTCTGCTTCTCTTCCCAGGTGTGGGGAGCGTGGTCGGTGGCGATGATGTCGAGCACGTCGTTGCGTACCGCATCCAGCAGGGCGTGCTGGTCGGCAGCGCTCTTCACCGCCGGGTTGCACTTGATCTGGCTGCCCAGGGTGTCGTAGTCCGCCTCGTTGAAGAAGAGGTGGTGGACGCACACTTCGGCGGTGATGTTCTTGTCCTTGAGATCCTTCAGATCCGGGGTGGCGGTAAAGAGTGAGAGCTCTTTCGCCGTGGTCAGGTGCAGCACGTGCAGCTTGGCGCCGTACTGCTTGGCCAGGGAGACCGCCATGCTGGAGGATTTGTAGCAGGCGTCCGCGCTGCGGATGCGGCCGTGCTCGCGCATGGGCACGTCTTCGCCCCACTTGGCGCGAGCTTCGTCTTCCAGCACCTTGATGGACGGGGTGTCCTCGCAGTGGGTGACGATCATCACCGGGCTCTCGCGGAAGATGGCTGCCAGGGTCTCCTGGTTGTCCACCAGCATGTTGCCGGTGGAGGCCCCCATGAAGATCTTGATGCCGCAGGACTGCTTGGGATCGAGCTTCTTGATCTCTTCCAGGTTGTCGTTGGTGGCACCCAGGTAGAAGCTGTAGTTGGCGGCGGCGGAGTTGGCGGCGATCTGGTATTTGGCTTCGAGGGCTTCGATGGTGGTGGTCTGGGGATTGACGTTGGGCATTTCCATGAAGCTGGTGGTGCCACCGGCCACGGCGGCCCGGGATTCACTGGCGATGGTTCCCTTGTGGGTCAGGCCGGGTTCCCGGAAGTGGACCTGATCATCGATCATCCCGGGGATGAGATGACGGCCCGTTGCATCGATCACCACGGCATCGGGGGCACTGATGTCCGGGGCGACGCGGGCGATCCGCTCACCCTCGATCAGGACGTCGGAGGCATAGATGCGGCCTTCGTTGACCAGGGTGGCATTCTTGATAAGCAATTTGTTCATGGGGGAGTCCGGTTCCTTTGTCAGTGATCGCGGGTCATAATAGCGCAAACCGCCCTTTCTCTGTAGCAAGGCCTGAGTAATGAAGTTATTTGTTAGAGATTTGACTGTGATCGATTCCAGCTATTTATGCGAGCGCCGCGGCATGGTGGGCGAGAGCTGGCTGGTGGACATCGAGATGAGCGGCGAGCTCAACGAGATGAGCATGTTGCTGGACTTCGGTCGGGTGAAGAAGCTCATCAAGTCGATCATCGATGAAGAGGTGGATCACAAGCTGCTGGTGCCGACGGAATGTCCCCTGGTCCATGTCCACGCGCTGGACAACGACGAGAGTACCGTGGATCTGCTGCGTCCGGGTCGCGCCATCCACCTGCGCTGCCCGACCCAAGGGTTTGCCTTCATTCCCGCCCCCCAGGTGGATAAAGAGTCGGTGACCCGCTATCTGCTGGGGGTACTGGCCAAGCGTCTGCCCGGCAACATCAAGGATCTCTCCCTGACGTTGCGTTCGGAGCGCATCGAGGGCGCCTTCTACCACTACAGCCACGGCCTCAAGAAGCACGACGGCAACTGCCAGCGCATCGCCCACGGCCACCGCTCTCCCGTCGAGATCCTGGTGGATGGAGAGCGTGACGAGGAGCTGGAGTTCAACTGGGCCGAGCGCTGGGCCGACATCTACCTGGGCACCGAAGAGGACAGAGTGGCCCTTGGCGAACTCGCCCTGAGCGAGCGGGCCGAGGCGTCACTGAAAGAAGGGGACGCTCACTACATCGGCTTCAAGTACGTGGCGCCCCAGGGGCTGTTCCAGCTCGCCATGCCGGCGGTGGAGGTGGAGATGATCGACACCGACACTACCATCGAGCTGCTGGCCCACTACATCGCCCGCGAGGTGAAGAAGCAGGTAGGGGACAAGTTCGTCAAGATTGTCGCCTATGAAGGGGTCGGCAAGGGCGCCATCGCCTACGCCTGAGCCAGGTTCTTCGCTGCCATGAAAAGGCCCCGCCAATGCGGGGCCTTGTCGTATCGGGTCGTGGCCATCAGGCACTGAGGCGGAAGCGCTGGACCAGCCCCTCCTGCTGCTCGGCAAGGGAGTCGAGCTGCTTGCTGGTCTCGGCGACCCGCTCTATGCCCTGATAGTTGAGATCCGAGATGTCGGAGATGCGGTTGAGGTTGGTGGCGATGTCGGCGCTGGTGGCCTGCTGCTGCTCGGCGGCGGAGGCTATCTGGCTGGACATGTCGCTGATGAGCACCACGATGCCCTGTACCTCTTCCATGGCGTTGTTGGCCTGGGAGCTCTGATCCACGCAACTGTCCATCTCGCGGGAGCACTCCTGCATCACGTTGACTGCCCGGGCGACGCCTTGCTGCAGGTTCTCGATCATGGTCTGGATTTCGCTGGTGGACTGGGCGGTGCGGCCAGCCAGGTTGCGCACCTCGTCGGCCACCACCGCAAACCCGCGTCCCTGCTCGCCGGCGCGGGCCGCCTCGATGGCGGCGTTGAGGGCCAGCAGGTTGGTCTGCTCGGCGATGCCGCGGATGACGTCGAGGATGTTGCCAATCTGGCCGCTCATGGCGCTCACGTCGCCAATCACCTTGCCGGTCTGCTGCAGCTTGCCCGCGAGCTGGTGGGTGGTGGTGATGTTGCCTGCCATCACTTTGCGCCCCATCTCGGAGGCTTTCTCCACATCCTGCACCCGCTCCAGGGTCTGGTTGGCGGCCTGGGCCACCTCCCGCACCGAGGCCTCCATCTGGGTCATGGCGGCGGCGACCGAGGCGGTCTCCTGACGCTGTTTCTCCAGATCCGCCCGCACCGATTCGGTGGTGTGGCGGTTGTCGTGGGCGGCGCTGTTGAGCTGGGTCGACGCCTGGGAGAGCTGCTTGAGCACATCCCCCATCTGGTGGATCAGCAGGTTGATCTGGCTGGCGAGCTGGCCGAATTCGTTCTGGCTCTTGAAGCCGACGCGCTGGGTCATGTCACCCTGGGTCACCTCGGTCAGCACCCGCAGCAGCTCTTTCAGGGGGCGGCGGATGGCCTTGCCCAGGGTGAAGGCCACCAGGATGGCGACGAAGATGGCGATGGCGATGCTGATCCCCTGGGTCAGGGTACTCTGGGTCTGCACCCGATCGGAGGCCTGGATGCTGGCGTTCATCAGCTGCTGGCTCTGGGCGGTGATCCCCTCCAGCTTGTTCTGGATGCTGAGGATGAGCTGGCTAGCCTGCTTGCTCTGCTCGCGCATGGCCTGCTGCTGCTTCATCAGGGCCAGGTATTGGGAGAGCACGCCGTCATTGCCCGTGGTGTCGCGCACGAAGCCATGGACGTAGTGGCCCATGTTGTTGTCGAAGTCCTTGAGCTCCCCCTGGAGATCCTTGATGGTGCTGTTGAAGCCCTCGATCTGCATCTTGTTGCGCTTGAGCGCCGCCTCGATGGGGGCGGGGATGCTCTGGTTGAGGGCATCCATGGTGGAGAGCTCGATGGCGGATAGCTTGGTGGTCAGGGTCTCGGAGAGCATCTTGATGAAGCTGTCGTCGATGGTGACCATCATGTCCCCCAGGTTCTTCTTGAACTGGGGCAGGCTGACCTGGAACTGGCCCTTGGCCTGATTGACCTTGTGCAGCCGGGTGAGCAGGGCCTCGTGTTCGCCGGGCAGGGTCTGGGTCAGTTGCAGGTAGTCATCCACCAGCTTGACGAGGACTGTCATGTCCGCCTGCAATTGGGGATGCACCGCCACCTGCTGCTTGAGGCTGGCGACCATCTTGTCGACCTGGCCCTTGGCCTGTTGCAACTCGGCCACTTCCGCCGGCAGTTGCTTGAGATCCTGCTCGGTCAGCACGTCGGTGAGCCATTTGTTGGCGCTGAGCAGGCTTATCTGGGTCTGGCTGCTGGCGAGTACCAGCGGCATGGACTCCTGGGTCACCTGATCCAGGGCGCCGCTGAGTTCGCTCTGGCCGCGAAAGGTCAGTACCGCACTGGCGACCATCTTAAATGCGAAAGGGGACTCCCTCCGACGTAGGTGGGAGGGGAATTTCGCCGGGGCGTCAGCCCCGCTGGT
>NZ_JAPCIY010000071.1:0-21744 GCF_027707645.1 Aeromonas sp. QDB30
CGATTAAATCAGATCACAAACGAAGCCTTTTTTCTATCTATTTCAATTGGTTGTAGCTAAAGATCCTGTACATGAGTCCGAATAAAGATACGGTGAGAGAGATGCCTGCAGATTGCTCTTCATACAAACATGGAGAGAAGAGGCTATTTTCACCATCTTCACCCTGGCTTCACACAACCTCATTGTCCCCTCATAAATCCCCCGTATTTTCTGCCCACTGATAAATGGGCCTGCTTGCCGCAAGGTGGCGAGGGGCCAACGAGAGGGAAGCAAGACGATGAAATCCTGGATCAAATACGGGCTGGCCGGGGCCTTGATACTGGTGGCGAGCTTCTGGGGCGGCAGCGTGCGGGCGGCGCAGATGCCCCTTGGCTCGGATGGCGCCCTGCCGGGGCAGACAGTCGCCAAGGCGGTACTCCCGACGGGGGCCCATTTCCAGCCCCTGGGGGCTCTGCCATCGGTTGTTGCCGGGCGTGGCACCTGAGGGAGTTGATACCGGCCTTTTTAACCAGACCGGGCCGGTGATTTCACGGCACAGTGCCCATCAACACAGGTCGGGCTGGCTACTGCGCCCGATATTGCGCATCCAGCCAGGCGATGGCCGCTTGAGGGTCGTTGAATGCCTGGATATGGCCCGGGTGGGTGAGGGAAAGGCAGGAGAGGGCGATATGATGGAGCACCTTGGCCGAATAGAGGGAGGCGATGGCAACCAGATTCTTCTGGGTCAGCCACTGATAGGTCTCCTGCAGATGGGGCAGGGCGGAGAGCACCACCCCCTGATGCTGGCGATGGTCCACCAGGGCGCAGAAACGCTTACCGTCGAGACTGTTTACCACGCGCTTAATCTCCGTAATCCACGCCAGCATACCCTCTTCATTGAAAGGGCCGATAAGCTCGCAGGTGACCAGGTGTTCCTGCACATTGAAGATGAACTCACCGTGCTTTTTATCAAAGGACATACAACATTCTTATCCATGACCAGGGGCGGCAAGATGATGCTTATTCATTCCGTATGCATCAATACCCGAATGAGGGTTTTGGTCATGAAATCGTATTGCTGCGTTGACGCCGGGGGTAAGGTGCTTGTCCGTGATGGCGATACGAGAACAACAGGCGGCGCCAGTGTATTTCATCCGGATGCCGGGTAGTCCGGTCTGCATCCAGGGTGGCAATGCTCCTGTTTGCCCAGGCCCTTATCCCGGGGTGTCTTGCCCGGAAGGGGGGACTGCCTTGGTGAGGGCGTCGATGGCATTGGGGACGAATCGCTCGGAAAAACCGGCGATAAAGGCCCAGATGACGGCTTTGGCGGCATCCAGATTGGTTGCAGGAGAGGCCAGGGTCAGCAGAGTCTGCAAGGAGACATAGGGGTGCTCCATGTGTTTGAACTTGGGAAACAGGTCCCCCTGGAGCAGGCTGCTGGCAAAGAGCCCGTAGGCGATAAAGCCGAGAATGCCGGAAAAGAGCAGGGAAACATAAAACTGCGTCACGATCACCCGGGGTTGGCTGATGTGGGCGATGGCACCGCTGTCGTGCAGCCTGGCGAGGCGGTAATAGTTGTTGATGACGGCCCCCACCGATCCGGCAAAGAAGATGGCGGTCATGATGTTGGAAATGAGCGGGATGGTTTGCAGCAGCAGTATCAGGGCAAGGCCTCCGAAGGAGATGAGGCCGCTGATGGCCAGGTGTTTGTAGTAGCGATCCATGGGTAGCTCCACATTGGGCAAGAGACCCCGTTGAGGATAGCCAGCCCATGGCGAAAATGACCCGAAAAGGCCGGTGCAGCAGTGCCCGGCCTTTGTCTCTTCAAAGAAGAGATCTCTTAACTAATTTGTGCTCTTGGAGGAACAAAGGTGATGTAACAACAGTGGGGTCGCCAATGGATGGACTAGCATAAAGCGTCATACGGTACCGAGGTGGTAACCGTGATATCCCCGCGTAAGGAGTGCGTGATGGCTAGAAAATTGATTGTTTGCTGCGATGGAACCTGGAACAGCGAAGACAACAAAGATGACGGTGTGCTGGCGCCTACCAATGTATTCAAAATCTTCAATGCCCTGCGCTGTGACGAAACCCAGCTTACACGTTACCAGAGCGGGGTTGGCAGTGGTGGTCTGATCGACAAGGTGATGGGAGGCACGATCGGGCTTGGGCTCAGTGAGGATATTCGTGACTGTTATCAATGGTTGGCGACTCATTACCAAGAAGGAGATGAACTTTTCTTGTTTGGTTTTAGTCGTGGTGCGTTCACGGCCCGTAGCCTCGGGGGCATGATTGGGCGATGCGGCATAGTCCGATTCGCCTCTGACGAAGGGATGGGCGAGGTGGTGGAGCGGATTTACGATCAGGGATATCGCAAGAAGCAGCTGTTGGCGGATCTCACCTTTTATCCAGACTCTCAAGCTATCCGCTTCATTGGGGTATGGGATACTGTCGGCGCTCTCGGTATTCCCGATGACAAGGGATTGCTGAACTTGCTCGACCGTCCCGACAACTACCGTTTTCACGACGTCCAGCTTGGCCAGCATATCAAGACGGCACGCCATGCCGTCGCTATCGACGAGAAACGAGGCAGTTTCACGCCGACTCTCTGGGATCCGGCCCCAGGGCGAGACATGCAGCAGATCTGGTTTGCCGGGGTTCATAGTGACGTGGGTGGCGGCTACAAGGAACACGGGCTTTCGGATATCACTCTGGCCTGGATGATGGAGGAGGCTGGCCAGTGTGGATTGGTGTTCAGGGAGTCAGCAAGCTCGCAGCTACATCCTGATCCTGCCGGCCTGCTGCACGAATCCCACGTCGGTCTGATGAAGCTTTTGCTCACCTCGCCGCGCAGCTTGCCGAATCTTCGCTCCGCCGAGGTCCACAAGTCAGTGGATGATCGGCGCAAGCTCTCTCCCATCAATCAGCTTCCCTATCTACCCACCAAGGAGTGGTCACCGGAAGGTTCGATCACCCTGGATGTCTATGCCCGCCATCCATGGTATTGGACTGGTATCTATCTGGAGGCTGGCCGCCATTACCGCTTCAGCGCTCATGGTGAGTGGCATGACTCCCACGTGCCAGCGGGCCCGGAGGGGGTGCGCGACAAGGCGCTTGCACACCTGTTGGGTGATGCGCTTGGCAAGATTGAGCGCTTCTACGGCATAGTGACTCGCAACAGTCAGGCCAATGTTCCTGCTACCAAGCGGCTGGAAGAGGCGGAATGGTTTGCCCTGATAGGGGTGGTGGCGGATGCGGGTAACCCGGACAACGATGGCACTCCGGCGCGGCCCAGCACCTTTGTGATCGGCAAAGAGGCCAGCATTAAGCCGACCAAGAGCGGTTATCTCTACTGTTTTGCCAACGATGCCTGGGGATATTACGAGAACAACCGTGGCTTTGTGACGCTCACGGTGAGCCGCGACTAATAGCGGCTGGGTGACGATAAGGGCTTCCCTCGGGAAGCCCTTTTTATGTCTCGGGTGACGCGGTGAGGTGTGTCGAAGGTCAGCGAAAGCGAAACAGCTCCCGGTGCAGCGGGGTGGCCAGATGGGCATCCAGGGTGTGGGCCATGGGCTCGGGGCCACAGAACCACACCGGAGAGTGCTGGCGCTCGCCCAGGGCGACCAGATCCAGTCGGCCGCGCTCGGACTCCAGATGCAGCCGGTAGTCGATCCCGACCCTGCGGCACAGATCGGCCAGCCGACTGTGATAGGGGGCGGCCTCGGCGGAGGGGGCGCATTGCAGCAAGGTGGTGCCGGGGCGTTGTTCACCACGGCGTACCAGGGCCTCCAGCCAGGCGATGAAGGGGGTGATGCCGATACCGGCGCCCACCCAGAGCGCGGGGGCCGGATCCGGCAGGGCGAAGGCGCCATAGGGGCCGGTCACGATCACCGTATCCCCCACCTTGAGGTGGCGGTGCAGCCAGCGGGTGTGATCCCCGAGGGCGCGCACCGCCAGGGTCAGGGTGCGGCAGTCTGCCGAGACATCGACCAGGGTGTAGGGGTGGGGCTCGCCGCGCCCGGCAAAGTCGAAGAAGGCGAACTGCCCCGGGCGATAGCCGAGCAGGGGCGCGGTGAGGCCAACCCGGATCTCCAGGGTGCGCTCGTCCAGAGGGGTGAGGGCGCTGACCGTCCCCTGACGGCGTGCGTCCCGTCCCACCCGGCCAAACAGGGAGTAGAGCGCCCCCAGGGCACCCAGCCCGCCGCCGATAAGCAGGGTCAGGCCGACCGGGGTCAGGGCGCCGATGCGCGGCAGCAGGCAGAGCCCGTGCAGCCAGCTCATCAGATAGATGACCGGGGCCAGCCGGTGAACCACCCGGAAGCGCTCGTAGCGCACCACCGCAAGCAGGCTCACCGCTACCAGGGCCAGCAGCAGATAGAAACCCCATTCCCCCAGGGTATTGCCGAGTTCGTGCCACAGGTCATCGCTGCCTGCGCCTGCGCCTGCACCGCGGCGTGCCGGCCGGGTCAGCCAGTCGGCGGCGACGGCCCACTTGGGGGCTTCCACCAGCAGCCAGTGGGCCACCAGGGTGCCGGTGGCCCAGAGGGCGCTGCTGCGATGCAGGTGCAGCATGCGATCCAGCCCGCCGCACCAGGCTTCGAGCCTGGGCAGGCGCAGGGCCAACAGCAAAGAGAGGGTCATGGCACCAAGGCCAATCAGACCGGTCAGGATCAGCAGTTCGTGGCGCCAGGGCCAGAGACCGGCGGGCCACTGGGTCAGGCCAGCAAGCCAGAGCAGGGTGAGGGTCAGGGGCAGGGCCCAGACGAGGGATGCGGGTTTCATGATGTCCTCCTTGTCCATGCCTCCATTGCACGCCTGCTTTGTGGCGAAAGTGTGCCCCCTGACTACCTCTTTTGTAGCAGAGTGTGGCAAAGGGTCGCCGGGTCAGGGCAAGCGGACTGAGGAGGAGGGCGCGGAGCAGAACAGGGGGGCAGGAAAGCGGTTGGCGTCACCCCACAGGCCTGGGTCTGGAGAGTGGTGATGCTGGGGCAGGCGCATGGCTGTCCCAGCAAACAGTCGTGTCAGGATTTTCGTCCCTTGCCGCCCTTGTTGCCCGCGAGGGCCTGCTTTCTGGCCTTCTGCTTCTGGGCGCCCTTGCTGGCGCGGCGCGGCTCGGGGTCGAAGCGGGTGAGATCCGGCTCAAAGCCCGGGAACCACTGCTGGGGCAGGCGGGTATCGAGCACGGCTTCGACTTTTTCCAGCAGGGGCGCATCTTCCGGGCTGAACAGGGTGATGGCGAGCCCCTTGTTGCCGGCGCGGCCGGTGCGCCCGATGCGGTGGACGTAATCCTCGGGCTGATGGGGGAACTCCAGATTGATCACATGGTTGAGCTCGCTGATATCGAGGCCGCGAGCCGCCACGTCGGTGGCCACCAGGGCCTGCAAGGTGCCTGCGCGAAACGCCAGCAGCACGTTTTCCCGCGCGCTCTGTGACAGATCCCCGTGGAAGGCCAGCGCATTGATGCCCCCCTTGCCAAGCTGCTGGGCCAGCTTGTCGGCCCCCTGGCGAGTGCGGCTGAAGATCAGCGCCGGCGCCCAGCCCTTCACGGTCAGCATGTGCTCGACCAGCGCCACCTTGCGATCGCTGTCCACCGCATAGACCCGCTGCTCCACCTCGGCCGCCGTGGTGTTGCGCGGTGCCACTTCCACCAGCGCCGGGTCGCGCAGCAGTACCTTGCAGAGGGCAAACAGGTTGTCATCGCAGGTGGCCGAGAACAGCAGGGTCTGGCGATCCGCCGGGATTTGCTTCAACAGCGCCTGGATCTCGTCCATAAAGCCCATGTCGAGCATCCTGTCCGCCTCGTCAAACACCAGATGGCGCAGTTCGGCCAGCGTGAGCGCCCCCTGGCGCAGGTGATCGAGCAGGCGGCCCGGGGTGGCGATGAGGATATCCACCCCGGCGTTCAGCGCCTCCACCTGTGCGGCGATGCTCACCCCGCCGTAGACCAGCGTGCTGGTGAGAGTGGTGCCCCTGGCGTAGCGAGTGACGCTCTCGGCAACCTGCACCGCCAGCTCGCGGGTCGGCACCAGCACCAGTGCGCGGATGGGGCGGGGGCCATCGCTCGTCGGGTGTTGCAACAACTGCTCCAGCAGGGGCAGCACGAAGGCGGCGGTCTTGCCGGTGCCGGTCTGGGCGCCCGCCATCAGATCCCGCCCCGCGAGGATCAGGGGGATGGCGCTGGCCTGCACCGGGGTGGGGGCGGCGTAGCCAAGCTCGGTCAGGGTTTGCTGCAAGCGGGGGGAGAGGGCCAGTTCGGCGAAAGTGGCAATGGACATAGGGCACCAGTATGGGGTTATCCCGCCCCGTGGCCGGGACGGAAACAATCAGCGTGGGCGGGATGGTAACAGATAGCAGGGGAGCGGCAGAAGCCGGGCCGCTCAGGGGGGCGAATTGTCACCCGGATCGCGGACAAGGCGGATGGTCTGCCCCTGGTAATAGGCGATATTGCGCTTGCCGTGCTGCTTGACGTGATAGAGCAGGTCGTCGGCCAGTTGCACCGCCTCGGCCACCGTCAGGTAATCGCGAATGCGGGTTACTCCGGCGGAGAAGGTGATGGGGGCGGGCAGCTCGGGGATGCGCAATGGCCGCTCCAGCAGGCGGGCGGCGGAGTGATGCATCATTTTGTCATCGTCCATCCCCTTGAACAGCACGATGAACTCTTCCCCGCCCCAGCGAATGGCGACATCGCCCTTGCGGATATTGGTCTTGAGGTGATTGGCGAAGGCGACGAGCGCCAGGTCACCCACCCCGTGACCATGGGTGTCGTTGACGGACTTGAAGTTGTCGATGTCGAGGATCATCAGGTAGTCGTGCTCCCGCAGCAGCGCCTGATTGAGGATGTCACGGCGTGGCAGCCGGGTCAGGTGGTCGGTCTGGGCCAGGATGCGCAGACGGGTAACCAGGCTGCGCCCCGTCAGCATGATCAGCAGCAGAATGATGAGATAGAGCTTGAAGGCCGCCCCGTAGAGCACGGACCGGATGAAATCGCCGTAACTGTATGACCACTTGAGGTAGAGATCATTGCCTGCCTGAGTGCGCATCAGCGGCGTGCTCAGGCAGAGGTGGAACGGGCGGCAGGGCTCGACCTCTTCGAAGGAGAGGACGGTCCGGGTCGGATTGAGGCTCTCGAAGGGGTGCAGCACATCCTTGAACGCCCGGTCGACGGCGATGTCGATGCCCTTGAGTCCATAGCGGTAGTCCTTGATGGCGGGCTCGTAATAGACGAAGGGGAAGTAGAGGGTGATGGTATTCAGTCCGGTGAAGGTGTCGGTGTAGATCTCGGATACCCAGGCTTCATCCGTGCTGCAGGGGACATGGGTGGCCGCGAAGGAGGCGCAACCGAAAAAGTGGGTCCAGGGCTCGATGTCATTGAGGTCGGTGTTGACCGGGAGCAGCTGGCTCGGCAGCATCCCCTTGTTGGCGACCATGCCAAGCAGGCGGCGATCGTCATAGAAGGCGTAGAGGTTGAGGACCTCGGAGTTGGAGATGACGTACAGGTAGGCGAGGAGCATCTGGTTGGCCGGGGGCAGCACGGGAATGACCGCCAGGCGCTTCAGGGTGGGGAGATCATAGCCATAGGCATAGGCCGCCGCATCCCCGTTCTCGCTGAAGATGGGCATCTTGATGCTGCTGTTGTCGATGAAGTCAGCCAGTTTCTCTGGCGCCAGGATGCGGGCCCGCTGATAGAACACCTCGAACAGGTTGGCTTGCTTGGCGGTAATGAGCGCCATATCGTGCCTGATGACGAAGTAGGTGTAGTTGGCTACCAGCCCGAGCCCTGTCAGAGCCAGACATAGCCAGCCAAACCGGTAGAGCCATTGACGGGGGATGATACGCAACAGTGATCCAGCCATGCAGTGAACTCGTCCATGGTGACAGAGGCCATTCTTGTAACTGATTTTGCCGGGCATCACCAGATGAAGTTGGTGGGTCGTCACCCGGCATGCGCAAGAATGAGCCAACAATATCAAAAAGATAGACGATGAGGCGTCATGCGATGTCAGGCAGGGGAAAGGGGGGGCGACTGAAACAAGAGGGCATGGCGCCCTCTTGTGTGGACTGTGACGGGCGCCTTAGCGAGCCTGGTATTTCGGCGAGCGGGGGCCAGGGAGGATGCCGTTGGGCATGTCGGCACTGAGCAGCCTGACGCTGGTGATACCGGCGATTTCATGGCCCTTGTCGGTAAGGGTGTTGGCAATCTGATTGACCACCGCCACCACCAGCATGCCGATGAGGCCGCCCCCCGAATTGCCCTGCTGCTCGGCACTGCTGGCGCTGGCACTGCCTTCCCACAACAGCTTGCCGGTGCGCAGATCCACCAGGCGGGCACTGGCGGTGACCACTGTCTCGCTGGAGATGACCAGATAGCTGGTGCCGTACTCCTTGATGTCGAGGTAGAGGGCGGTATCGGCTCCGTAGATCTCGTGGAGCTTCTTGATGGGCAGCGCCTGGATGTCGGCGGGCTCGGTCACGCCGTTCTGCCGGAACGTCTCGTTGGTGACCGCTACCGGCAGCACGTAATAGCCGGACTCGGCGAGCGGATAGGTGATCTGGGATTGCAGGCTGGGGCCCGCCTTGATGTCCGGCGAGTGATTCACCGGCGGCAGCACCAGAATGGAGGTCGGTCTGCTCTCCTTGAAGTTGCTGTAGTCGTAGCCGGGGCCCTGTGCACAGCCGCCCAGGAGGAGGGCGCCCAGCGTGAGGGCAAGGAGGGTGCGCAGGGTCATTGGGTCTCTCCCTTCTTGTTGGACATCAGGAAGTTCATGAAGGGGGCCGATTCGGGGAAGAGGCGCTTCTCGGTTTCGAACTGCTCGCGAGTCTGGGCATCCTTGCCGAGCTGGGCGTACAGCATGCCGAGGTGAGCGTGAAAGCCCGGTGGCACAGCCTGCCCCTTGGCGCTTGCTTCTTGCTGGTTTTTCTCCAGTGCATCGATCTGCGCTTCGACCCCGGTGTCGTCACCCTGCATGTGCTGGTAAACCACCCCCTGATATTGATCCCAGTTGTAGAGCGTCTGCGGCCCCTGGGCGCAGGCGCTCAGCAGCAGGCCGCTGACCAGCAACAGGGAAGGACGGAACAGCGTCATCTCGTCTCTCCTCATTGGGCCGGGCGCCAGGCACCGGTCTCGATGCCGTTCACCAGATTGTTGACAGCCTCGCGGATGGCGAGATCCAGCACCTTGCCGTTCAGGGTGGAGTCGTAGCTGGCGGTGCCGCCGAAGCCGACGATCTCGCGGTTGGAGAGTTCGTACTCCCCGGCACCCTGGGAAGAGAAGACCACTTCCGAGGTGGTGACGTTGACGATGTTCAGGTTGACCTTGGCATAGGCGATCTGTGACTTGCCGCGACCCAGGATGCCAAATAGCTGATGATCACCGACTTCCTTGCGACCAAACTCGGTGACGTCGCCGGTGACCACGTAGTCGGCGCCCTTGAGTTGCTGAGCCTGTTGCTTGATCCCGGCTTCGGCCTGGATCTCCGCCATGTTGTCGCGATCCAGCACGCTGAAGCGGCCGGTCTGCTGCAGGTGGGTGATCAGCACGGTTTTCGCCTGGTTGCCCAGCCGGTCCACGCCGTCGGAGAAGATGCCACGCATGTAGCTGGAACGGTTGTCGAACTTGCCGACGGCGATGGGGCTGCGTGCGCCCTGATAGTGGCTCTGATAGGAGGCAACCTTGGGCACCTCCAGGGTGCGCGACGACTCGCTCGCACAGGCTGTCAGCAAGCCCGCCATCAGGATGACACTGGATGAAACAACAAACTTCTTCATGTAAGGCCCCGTTATCAAAGGAAAAAACAGCGGCGGACTCTAACATGGTTCGTTGCGAAGAAAGTGCCCCGTATGGGGGGCATACCCGCTCAATCCCTGTGCGTTTGACAGGGGGTGGCGGAGGGCTGGGTCTGTTGCAGGGGCTGGAACACCTCCTCCAGGGCTGCCACCAGGGCACGCATGCGGCCCGTCTTCTGCACATCCGGGTGCAGCACCATCCAGATGTCGATGGGATCGTGCTGGTCAGGCAGCAGGCGCACCAGGGCGGGATCCTCCTCGGCGAGGAAGGTGGAGAGCAGGGCGATGCCGAGCCCCTGCCGGGCGGCCGCCATCAGCACCAGCTGGGCATTGCTCTGCAGGACCACGTTGGGTTCGTGGAGCGGTTCGCCGCACAGACTCAGCCAGTGACGGGCCACCAGCTCTCTGGGAAAGAGCAGCAGGTCGTGTTCTTGCAGTGCCTGACCCGAGCGGGGCGTGCCCCGCCTGGCCAGGTAGTCGGGAGAGGCGTAGAGCCCCATTTTGATGGTGGCGAGCCGTTTGACCACGAGATCTCCCTGCTCGGGGCGCACGCTGCGAATGGCGAGATCCGCCTCCTGATTGGGGATGTCGCTCACGCTGACGGCGGTCAGCAACTTGAGGCGGATACCGGGGTGGCGCTGGCGCAGCAGGGTGAACGCGGGCAGCACGAAGCCCTGGGCCAGGGTGTCCGTGGTGGCGATGCAAAGCTCCCCTTCCAGCTCCCCCAGGCTCGCGGTGCGCATCATGGCCAGGGCCGCCTGCGCCATGGCCTCGGCCTGGGGCAGCAGCGCTTCCCCCAGGGGGCTGGGGCGATAGTGTCTGGGGGTGCGGATAAACAGCTTGGCCCCCAGCTGCTGCTCGAGCAGGGTGATCCGCCGCCCGACGGTGGCCTGATCCACCCCGAGCTCGAGTCCGGCCTGCCGCAGGCTGCCCCGCCGTGCCAGGGCCAGGAAGAAGCGGGCATCGTCCCAGTTGATCATGCTTGCTCCTCACTCAAGCAGAACGCCTGATTGGCGCCGCAATATTAGATGCCAGCGGGGATGGCAGCACAAGGGGATAGACCGGGTCCGGTGCGTGCCTGCGGCTCCCCTGCCAAGGGCGCGCGCCACCCCGACGTGATGCAGGATTGAGTCGGCGTGATGCAGAACTGCCGCAGTCCGGGGTGGGGGGGATCGCTATGATGTCGCTCCCGATTGCGGTTTCATTCGTCTGCCACTGGAGTGTCCATGTCTGTCTCAAGCGCCCCGGCTTGCGAGCCAGGTCAGGTTGTCCATCCTCGTCTGCGCTGGTTTCTCTCCCTCGCCCTGATGTCGGCCCTGCTCAACAGCAGCGTGCCTACCCCGCTCTATCCCCATTACCAGGCGGCGCTGGCTCTGAGCGATCTCGGCCTCAGCCTCATCTATGGCGGCTATGCGGGGGGCGTGCTCATCGCCTTGTTCGGGGTGGGCAACCTGGCAGGACGCGTGGCGGATCTGCGCACCCTGATCCTGCCTGCCCTGGTGGCGGTCGGGGGCGGGGCCCTGCTCTTCTCCCTGGCCGACAGCTTCTGGGCCCTTTTGCTGGCGCGGCTGCTGGCCGGGATTGGCACGGGCAGCCTGACCGGCGCCGCCAATGTGGCGCTGCTGCGTTTTGGCCCCAGGGATGGGGGCAAGCGGGCGGCGCTTAGCGCCACATTGTCTTTCACCGCCGGGCTGGCCCTTGGCCCCGTGTTCAGCGGGCTGGCGCTGCAGCAGGATCTCTACCCGACCACGCTGCCGTTTTTGCTGATCCTGGGGATGGCGGCCTGCGCCATCGGGGGGCTGGTGTTGAGCTGGCCCAAAGGGGTGAGGGAGACGGAGGCCGCCCCGAGCGGGCAGGGGGGCGGATCCCTGGGGGAGGGGCTCAGGGCCACGGGGGCCGGGTTCTTCCTTTGCGCACTGGCGCTCTTCACCGCCTGGGCGGTGGCGGCCAGCTTGCTGGCCATGGGTCCCAAGGTGGTGAGCGAGATGCTGGGCATGACGGATCTGGGGCTGTTCGGCTATCTTGTCGCGGCCTATCTGGTCTTCTCCGGGCTTTGCCAGCTCTGGGCCCGTCGCCTCGATGCCCGCCATACCCTGCAAAGCGGCGTGCTGGCCCTGGCGCTGTGCGTGCTGCTCTTTGCCGGGGCCGTTCACGGCCTGCCCATCTGGCTGGCGGGACTCGGGCTGCTGGTGGCGGGCTATGCCCAGGGGGCCGTGTTCGTGGGCAGTGCGACCCTGATCAATCGCATCGCGCCCCCGGCCAGCCACGCGCGGCTGCTCTCCCTCTTCTATGTGATCGCCTATGTGGCGAACTGGGTACCCGTGTTGCTGGGCTGGGTGAGCGACGGGGCCGGTCTTGGCGTCGCGCTGGATCTGCTCTTCATCGGCAGCACCCTGACAAGCCTGGGGCTGGCCTGGGCGGTGTCTCGGCGGCGCTTCGAACCCGCTGTGTGACAAGGCATCACCCATCGACCAGGACGACGCTCCCGGCATCCAGGTGGTGCATCCACTCCCGCAGGATCAGCAGGGCGGCGGCGATGCGCCTCTCCCTCGGCAACTGGGCCGATGCCAGGGGATCCCCCTCCACCATGGCGGCAAGCTGGCCGAACAACCGCTCAATGTTTTCCCGGCTCTGCACCCGGTTGCCGAGCACCTCGGTCAGGGGCTCCGGGCTTTGCAGGTGCAGCACGGGGTGGGGCGGGATCCGTGCCGCGAGGGGCATCAGTACATCCTCCACCACCATGATGGCCTGCTCAAGTTCCAGGGGCGTCGGTGGATCCCGGCGAAAGGGTCCCGGGGTCAGGGCATCGAGCCCCAGTGTCAATGCAAATGTCTGGCTGGTGCCATCGGCCGCGGTGAGCGCGACCTGGCTTCGGGTATTGCCCAGGCTCAGCAAAATGGTGTCGTGATGCTCTCTGGTCATCTGGGTGCTCCTGACGTCGGATGCCCCATGGATACACCCGGTGGAGCGCTGTGGCGAGGGGTTTCCCCCCATTCGGGCAAGGGGGGTTGCAAAGGTGTCATGAAATGGCACTCTGGACGTCTAGATTTCTATTTCTCTGTTGCATCCTTCACAAGGAGTCCTGATATGGATATTCGTACCGCTCCCCGCGCCCTCGTACTCGCTCTCTCTCTGGTGGGGGCGAGTGCCCTTGCCAACGAGGCCCTGGTGTTCCAGACCGACTTCGGTCTCAAGGATGGCGCCGTCTCGGCCATGAAGGGGGTCGCCTTCGGGGTGGACCGCACCCTGCCGCTCCATGACCTGACCCACGAGATCCCGGCCTACAACATCTGGGAAGCCTCCTACCGCCTCTATCAGACCCTGCAATACTGGCCCGCGGGTACCGTCTTCGTCAGCGTGGTGGACCCCGGTGTCGGCACCGAACGCAAGTCGGTGGTACTCAAGACCAGGAGCGGCCACTACATCGTCAGCCCGGACAACGGCACCCTGACCCTGGTGGCGGAGCACTTCGGCATTGAGGCGGTGCGCCAGATCGACGAGAAGACCAACCGCCTCAAGGGCTCCGAGAAGTCCTACACCTTCCACGGCCGCGACGTCTACGCCTACACCGGCGCGCGCCTCGCCTCCGGTGCCATCAGCTTCGAGCAGGTGGGGCCTCTGCTGCCCGCCGAGGTGGTGACCATCCCCTATCAGCCGGCGGTGGCCGAGCAAGACGGTACCCTCAAGGGCACCATTCCGATCCTGGACGTGCAGTACGGCAACGTCTGGACCAATATCGACGACAGCCTGCTGACCAAGGCGGGTATCCACAAGGGGGACAACGCCTGCATCAGGATCAGCGAAGGGGATGCGCTGAAATACGAGGGCAAGGCCCCCTACGTCAGCAGCTTTGGCGATGTGCCGGAGGGCCAGCCCCTGGTCTACCTCAACAGCCTGTTGCAGGTGTCGGTGGCCCTGAACATGGACAGCTTCGCCGCCAAACACCAGGTGCAATCCGGCGCCAACTGGCATATCAGCCTGAAGAAGTGCAACTAGACGCTGCCAGCGGGTGCTATCCGGTACAAACGGGCATAGCCGCCTGAAGAAGTGCAACTAGACGCTGCCAGCGGGTGCAATCCGGTATAAACGGCATATCAGCCTGAAGAAGTGCAACTAGACGCTGCCATCAGGTGCAATCCGGCGCCAACTGGCATATCAGTCTGAAGAAGTGCAACTAGACGTTGCCATCGGGCGCTATCCGGTACAAACGGGCATAGCAGTCTGAAGACGTGCGGCTAGATAGAGGGGAGAGCTTCTGTCGGCGATGTGTCTCTTGGGGCGGTGGGACTGGTGTCCACCGCCCCTTGTCGTTGGCGGTGGCGTCTTGCCGGGCCAGCCGGTTATCTCATCATTTGTCATCCTCGTTTAATAAAGCGCTGCCATGCTGTGGCCGGACGCCGTGATGACGCAATGATTGCGCCGAGATAACAAGGAAAAGCCGATGAGCCGTTTTGACGAGAAAGACAGTGCCAACCACCCCCGCGAGCAGGAGCCGGCATTCAACCGCCTCATCGAGGCGGGCCTGAGCCGCCGTGGCTTCCTCAAAGGGGTGGGCGCCGCCAGCATGGTGGCCTTCTTTGCCGCGAGCCCCGTGGCCCAGGCCGTGGCTGCCGCCACCCGGCCGCTGCTTGGCTTCCAGGCCGTGCCCGTCTCGGTGGCCGACACCATAGTGGTGCCGCCCGGCTACAAGGCCGAGGTGCTGATCGCCTGGGGAGATGCCCTCTTCCCCGATGCCCCCGCCTTTGCCCAGGGCAATGACGCCAAGGCCCAGGCCCGCCAGTTTGGCGACAACAACGACGGCATGAGCTTCTTCTCCCTGGGGCCGGATCGCGCCCTGCTCGCCGTCAACAACGAATACACCAACTACGAATACCTGTTTGCGGATGGCGGTAAGACCCTCAGTGCAGAGGCTGTCGCCAAGGCTCAGGCGGCCCACGGGGTTTCCCTGGTGGAGCTGGTGCGCATCGATGGCAAGTGGCAGGCCAACCCCAAGGGGGCCCTCAACCGCCGCATCACCGCCACGACCCCCATGACATTGAGCGGCCCGGCGGCGGGCCATGCCCTGCTCAAGACCCAGGCCGATCCCGAGGGGCGCACCGCCCTTGGCACCTTCAACAACTGCGCCAATGGCCAGACCCCCTGGGGGACCTACCTCACCTGCGAGGAGAACGTCAACGGCTACTTCGGCAGCGAGGGCAAGCCGGTGCTGGACCAGCGCGCCGCCCGCTACGGCCTGGCCGCCGAGGATGCGGGCTTTGGCTGGCACAAATTTGACGAGCGGTTCGATCTCGCGAAGCATCCCCAGGAGCCGCACCGCTTCGGCTGGGTGGTGGAAATCGATCCCCGCGATCCCGCCTCCACCCCGAAGAAGCGTACCGCCCTTGGCCGCTTCAAGCATGAGAATGCGGCCTTCACCATCAACCAGGATGGCCGCGCCGTGGTCTACCTCGGCGACGACGAGCGGGGGGAGCACATCTACCGCTTCGTCTCGAAGAACAAGGTGGCGCCGGGCAACGATCCTGCGAACCGGGATCTGCTGGATGAGGGCACCCTCTATGTGGCTCGCTTCGAGGCGAGGGAGGGGGAGCTCAAGGGCACCGGCCAGTGGCTGCCCCTGGTGCACGGCCAGCACGGCCTGACCCGGGAGAACGGCTTCGCCGATCAGGGGGAGGTGCTCATCTTCGCCCGGGAGGCGGCGACCCGGCTGGGCGCCACCACCATGGACAGGCCCGAGTGGGTGGCCGTGCATCCCCACAGAGCCGAGGTCTACTGCACCCTGACCAACAACAAGAACCGCGGCCTCAAGGAGAACCAACCTCTCGATGGCGCCAACCCCAGGGCCGAGAACCCCTATGGCCAGATCATCCGCTGGCGCCCGATGGGGGACGATCACGGGAGCGACAGCTTCGAGTGGGATCTCTTCCTGCTGGCGGGCAACCCTGGCGTGCACAAGGAGGGGCTGATGGCGGGCAGTGCCAACATCCATCCGGACAACATGTTCAACAGCCCGGACGGCATCGGCTTCGACGAGGCGGGGCGGCTCTGGATCCAGACCGACGGCGATTACTCCAACGAGAAGCAGTTTGCCGGCATGGGCAACAACCAGATGCTGTGCGCCGATCCCGCGAGCGGCGAGGTGCGCCGCTTCCTGACCGGCCCTGTGGCCTGCGAAATAACGGGCCTCACCTTCACGCCTGACTGGCGCACCCTGTTCGTCGGGGTGCAGCACCCGGGTGAGGAGGGGGCGCCCTCCCATTTCCCGGACGGCGGCACCGCCATTCCCCGCTCCGCTGTGTTGCGGATCACCCGGGACGATGGCGGCATCATCGGCGCCTGATGGCCCGGGGTAACCGACTGGCCCGTGATGACAAAAGCCGCCTTCGGGCGGCTTATTTTGTGGGTATGGCGGGCGGGAAACAAAAAAAGACCGGGTACGGGACCCGGTCAAAGAACCCGCGCATTCAGGGAAGAAGTGCGGGCGTTCAGGCTTGGTGGCGGGGCCGGGCATCGGCCCCCGATCCGGTGTCGGGGTGAGTGGCGTCACCCCGGCGTCAATGCGGGCTATTCGCGCTCCAGTGCGTGGATGGGATCCAGCCTGGCTGCCCGGCGGGCCGGGGCGAAGCCGAATATTACCCCGATCAGGCTGGCGCAAAGGCAGGCCACCGCCATGGCGGCAAGGGAGTAGCTCATCCGGACGCCGCTGCCGAGGTGGTCGAACAGTTGGCCCAGCAGCAGGGAGAGGGCGATGCCGAGCACGCCCCCCAGCAGGCAGATCAGCACGGCTTCAATGAGGAACTGCTGCTGGATGTCCCGGGTCCGGGCGCCGACCGCCATCCGCACCCCTATCTCCCGGGTGCGCTCGGTGACCGAGACCAACATGATGTTCATCACCCCTATGCCCCCGACGATCAGGGAAATGAGGGCGATGAGGGCGATCAGCGTGGTCAGGGTGGCGCTGGTCTGGCTGATGGTCTGGCGGATGCTGTCGGTGTTGAGCAGGAAGAAGTCCTGGCTGCCGTGGCGCAGGGTGAGCAGGCGGCTGATGCCGTCCTGGGCGGCGTCCAGGCTCACCTCGTCCCGCACCCGCACGCTGATGCTGCGCAGATGGCTCTGCCCCAGCAGGCGGCTCATGGCGGTGGTATGAGGGATCCAGACGTTGAGGGTCTCGTCGCTGCCAAAGCCGCTCTGGTTCTTGATGGCGACCCCGATCACCCGGCAGGGCAGATCCCCCAGCAGGATCACCTGGCCCAGGGGGGACTGGGTCGGGGCGAACAGCTTGTCCCGGGTGTGCTCGTCGATCACCACCTCCTGGGCCAGGCTCTCCTCGCTCTGGCGATCAAAGCCCATGCCTTGGGCCAGGCGATAGCCCCTGACCTGGAAGAACTGGGCGCCGACGCCGTTGATGGTGCCGGAGACGGCGGTGTTGCCAAGACGCAGGGTGGCGCTGGTGCTGAGGCTGGGGGTGACGCTGTGCACGTAGTCCAGCCGGGCGATGGCCTCGGCGTCCCCGATCCGCAACGTCTGTATGGTAGCGGAGCGCATGTCCCCGAAGCCGCGGCCGGGGAACACCTCCAGGGTGCTGGTGCCCATGGCGTTGATGTTCTCCAGCACCCGCTCCCGGGAGCCCTGGCCGAGGGCCACCACGGTCACCACCGAGGCGATACCTATGATGATGCCGAGCATGGTGAGAAAGGTGCGCAGACGCTGGGCAACCATGGCCTTGAGGGCCATCTGCAGGGCATTCCCGAGCCCCGCCATCCGCGGGGTCTTCCCCCTGGCGGACGTCTTGGTGGCGGCCTGGGGCGCCTGGGGAAGGGCCTGTGGCTCGCGCGTGCGGCGATCGGCGATCACCCGGCCATCTTTCAGTTCGATGATCCGCTCGGCGTGGCGGGCGATGTCCATGTCGTGGGTGACGATCACCAGGGTGTGGCCCTGGCGATGCAGAGCTTGAAGGCTCGCCATCACCTCGGCGCCGCTCTGGCTGTCGAGGGCTCCGGTCGGCTCGTCGGCCAGGATCACCTCGCCGCCGTTGATGAGGGCGCGGGCGATGCTGACCCGCTGCTGCTGGCCGCCGGAGAGCTGGCTTGGCTTGTGTTCGAGCCGGCTGGCGAGGCCGAAGCGGGTCAGCAGGGCCTCGGCCCGCTGGCGTCGCTCGGCCGGATCCAGACCGGCGTAGAGGGCGGGCACCTCCACATTGGTGCGGGCATCGAGATCCGCCAGCAGGTGATAACGCTGGAAAATGAAGCCGAAGTGCTCCCGGCGCAGGGCGGCGAGCTCGTCCCGGCTGAGGGTGGCAGTATCGCGCCCGGCCACCAGATAGGCCCCCTCGCTCGGCTGATCCAGGCAGCCCAGCAGGTTCATCAGGGTGGATTTGCCGGAGCCCGAAGCGCCGACGATGGCCACCATCTCTCCACGGGCGATCGCCAGATCGATGCCATCGAGCACGGTGACGGTGCGCTCACCCTCTTTGAAGTGGCGGCGGATGCCCCGCAGTTGCAACAAGGTGCCCATGGTCACATCCCCATGGGGGGCGGCATGCCCCCGGCGGCGTTGCTCTGGCCTGCGTTCACTTCGCTGACGATGACCCGCTCACCGGTGCTCAGGCCCGACAGGATCTGGGCATCCACCTTGTTGTTCAGGCCGACCTTGACCCGGCGCAGGCTGATCCGGCCTCCGTCGTCGATCACCCTGACCTGATCCCCCTGCAGGGCGATGGCCGGGATCACCAGCGCATCTTTGAGCCGGGCGACCACCAGATAGACCTGGGCCGTCATGCTGATCCTGAGCTGACCATCCTGGTTGGGCACCTCGAACAGGCCGTGATAATAGATGGCGCTGCTGTCGCTGCTGCTGGTGGTGTCGTCGTCATTGATGGTGTCGGGGGCGGGCTCGATGGCCCGCAGGGATCCCTCGAAGCGGCGCTGGCTGTTGCCAAGAATGGTGAAATAGACCGGCATGCCGACCCGGACGTTGATGACGTCGGCCTCGGAGATCCTGGCCTCCACCGTCATGGTGTCGAGCTGGGCAATCTTGAGCAGGGTAGGGGTGCTCTGGCTGGCGTTGAGGGTCTGCCCCTCCTCCACCGGCATGGCCACCACGGTACCGGAGAGGGGGGCCAGGATCCGGGTATACCCCAGGTTGACCCGGGCGGTGTCCACCGCGATCTCGGCCTGCACCCGCTGGGCGTTGAGGGCCCGGATATCGGCCAGGGTCTCGTCCAGGGTCGCCTTGGCGCTGTCATGGTCGGCCGTGCTGCCAAGACCTCTTGCGACGATCTGCCGCTGGCGCTGGTATGCCAGGCGGGCATTGCGAAGGGTGGCCTCTTTGGAATCCAGCTGGGCCTGGAGGTTGTCGCGCTGGGCCAGGGCATCCTTGAGGGCGTTCTGCTGGGGCAGATCGTCGATCTCGACCAGCAGATCCCCCTGTTTGACCTCCTGCCCCAGAGTCACGTGCAGTTTCTTGATCTGGCCCGATACCTGGGCGCCCACGCTCACCTGCTTGCGCGCCTTCAGGGTGCCGTCCGCCATGATGAGCTGCTCCAGATCCCGGGTCTCGGTACTGGCGGTGATGTAGTCGCTGGCGGGTGCCTTGGCTTGGGGGCGCCAGGCCAGCAACAGGGCGAGGGCGCACAGAGGCAGCAGCCAAAAGAGACGAGGGGAGAACGTGGGCATGACAACCTGTATCCTGAATGACGATCACGGCGGCACTCTACCCCAGAGCCGGGTTAAGGCTCTTTGCGCCAAGCGTAAGGGTTTCGTAAAAATGGCTGCCAAGGGCGGAGCAAGCGGCGAAAATGGCCACCGACAAGGGAGACCCTATATGAAGATCCTGCTGGTGGATGACGACGCCGAACTGGGCGTCATGTTGAGTGAATACCTGGGAGGGGAGGGGTTCGAGACCACCCAGGTGCTGACCGGAGGGGAAGGGGTGCACCATGCCCTCTCCGGCCGTTACAGCGCCCTGCTGCTGGATGTGATGCTGCCCGATCTGGGGGGGACTGAGGTGCTGCGCCAGGTGCGCCAGCGCAGTCGCCTGCCGATCATCATGCTGACCGCCAAGGGGGACAACGTGGATCGGGTGGTGGGGCTGGAGATGGGGGCCGATGACTATGTGCCCAAACCCTGCTACCCCAGGGAGCTGGTGGCCCGGCTGCGGGCCGTTCTGCGGCGGGTCAACGAGGGGGGGAGCGCAACCCCCTCGCCGGATGCCCTCATCCTGGGGGATCTGACGGTCACGCCGGCCAACCGGGTCTGTCTCTGGCAGGGGGAGCCGCTGGAGCTGACCGCCACCGAGTTCAACATGCTGGTGTTGCTGGTGCGAGCACCGGAGCAGGTGGTCACCAAGGACATCCTCTCCCTGCAAGGGGTGGGGCGCCCGCGGGAGGCCTATGATCGCAGCGTCGATGTGCACATCTGCAACCTGAGGCAGAAGCTGCAACAGAAGGCGGGGGAGGCCGTCACCATAGAGACGGTGCGCAGCATAGGGTACAAGATACGGTGATCCTCAAGGGACGTTTGTTCTGGAAGATTCTGCTGGGGTTCTGGCTGGCCATAGTGCTGGTCAGTCAACTGCTCTGGCTCGGTTTTCGTGCCGAGCGTGACCCCCCGGAAGAGCACCTGGCCCAGCAGTTGGCGAGCCAGCATCTGGAGATGGCGGCAGCCGTGCTGGCAAAGGGGGGAATCGAGGCTGCGACGGCATTGAGCCAGGCCATGTCGCCGCCGTTGCTGCAGATAACACTCCTCGATGTCTCCGATGCGCCTCCCCGGCCAGCGCCCCGGGCATCCAGGTTGACAGCCTCCGGGGAACCTGGCCCGGGCATCGTGCTGACACGCACCGTGATTGCCAGCGACGGGCAGACCTATCTGCTGCAGACCAGAGTGGACCCGCGCGTCCTCCCCGGCGGGCCGGCTCCCGGCCCCCTCTCCTGGCTCAACATTCCCCCGCCCATGCTCTGGATTGGCGGCCTGGGGGGACTCTTGTTCAGCATTCTGTTCGCCTGGCACCTGACCCGGCCCATGAACGCCCTGCGGCGCAGCTTCGATCGGGTAGCCAGGGGGGATTTGGGGGTCAGACTCTGGCCCGCTCTGCGCTGGCGCCGGGACGAGCTGACGGAGGTGGCGAAGGAGTTCGATCTCATGGTGGAGCGGTTGCAGCAACTGGTCGAGGGGCGCGAGCAACTGCTTCACGACGTCTCCCACGAGCTGCGATCCCCCCTGGCCCGCATCCAGATGGCCATCGGCCTGGCGGAGCAGCGCCCGGAGAAGGCGAGCGACGCCCTGGCGCGGATCCGGCTCGAGACGGAGCGGATGGACAGGATGATAGGGGAGCTGCTGACCCTCTCCCGTGCCGAGCAGGGCCACGGGCTTGAGCAGAGCCACTACGACCTGCTGGCGCTGGTGGAGACGGTTGTCCAGGATGCCAGGTTCGAAGCCCAGCAATCCGGAGTCGAGATAGCGCTCGAGGCGGCGCTGGGGGAGGGTTGTCTCCTGCTGGGGCATGCCGAGCTGGTGCGCCGCGCCGTGGATAACGTGGTGCGCAACGCACTGCGTTTCTCGCAGTCGGGCCAGATGGTGAATGTTCGCGTGCTGCGCCTGGGCCAGGAGGTGCAGCTCTCCATCGCCGATCGGGGGCCCGGGGTGGAGGAGGGGAAGCTGGCGGGGATCTTCGATCCCTTCGTGCGCATCGGCTCACCCCGCATGGGCAAGGGCTACGGGCTCGGGCTCGCCATCGCCCGCAAGGCGGTGATTCTGCAGGGCGGTACCATCCTGGCGCGCAATCGCGCACAGGGGGGGCTGAGAGTGACCATGACGCTACCCCTGCATGACCCGTCCTGAGGTACGCGGCTCAGACCCGAGTGGGGTAAAACCCCGGTAATGAAAGAGGGGGCCAAGGCCCCCTGCTCGGTATCTATTCACCAGGACGGGGTTGACGGCATCAGTTCTGCCGGGATGGGATAATCTGTCTTCTCGATGCACGCCC
>NZ_JAPCIY010000072.1:0-21532 GCF_027707645.1 Aeromonas sp. QDB30
TGGTGTGTTTGGAGACAGCCAGTTTACCAGCACCCTGTCTGTCAACTTCCACTTCCCCAAGATCCCGCGAAGAACCAAGAAAAAGGGGGCGAAAGCCACCATACCGCCGAGAAAAAATGCGGCACCGTGGGAGGAAGGCCATCCCCGCAACGAGGCGGTGACGGCGCTCAAGGCCGGTGAACTGAAGCAATGGAAGAAAGACTCCGGCTATCACCAGCGCTCGATAGCCGAGACCGCCATGTACCGGTTCAAGCAACTCATCGGGCCAACGCTGAGCCTGCGGAACTACAACGCCCAGGTGGGCGAAATCCTGGCTGGCGTGAAGGTGATGAACAAGCTGATAGGGCTTGGTATGCCTGTTCGCCAGCCAGTGAATTGAGTGGTATCAACGGGTTGGGGAACGGCCATCCAGCGACGGATTTGGTCAACAACGCCTCACTGTGCTCATCCGAATCGAGGGGGCAGGATAACCAACATCTGAGTTGATGATTTTGATCTGCATGGGCAGAGGGGGCATTTGCCCGCTCCGCCCCCTCAGCCTTAAACCCCGTTATTTGCGGCTGTGGAACAGCGGCTGGTCGGATTCGGCCTGCTCGGCCCAGAAGTGGATGTTGAAGCGGGCATCCTCCGACAGCTCAACCCTGTGCCAGTACTGGGGCGGGCTGGTGGCAAACTCCCCGGCCCGGATCACCAGGCTCACCTCGGGCTCTTCGGCCTGCTCATTGGCAAAGCCGTGATAGGTGACTGTGCCCTCCATCACGCAGAGTTGGCCGAACACCCCGGCCGCGGTGTTGTGGTGGGTGAGCAGGGCCTGGGGCACATTCTCGCGGGTAAAGAAGGGAGTGGAACGGCGCACCACCCAGTGAGACGGGATCAGTTGCATGGCCATATCGGTTCTCCTCGTGTGGCCGGGTCGACCCGGCCGGTGCAATGAAAGGGGTTAACGGGGCAGCTGACGCAGCAGCGGGAAGGCGGCGCTCATCTGGTCACCCCCCACCACGAAGCCGCACAACTCGCCGGCTTGGTCGCGCGCCTCGGCCACCATGCCGTGGCTGTTCCAGCGGCACTGCCAGGCGAGATCCTCGCCCCGGGTGCGGCCAGCCAGTTGCAGCGGGTAGCGCGGCGTCTTCACCTTCACCAGCATGGGGGGCAGGGTCAGCGGGGTCGGTGTGCCGAGCAGGGTACGCGCCAGCGCATTGGCCCCCAGCACGATGGGTTGCAGGAAGGGGAGCAGCTGACCCTGCCACTGCACGCAATCCCCCAGCGCGAAGATATGGGGATCGCTAGTCTGCAGCCGATCATCGACCAGGATGCCGCGATCCACCTCCAGCCCGGCCCCGCGGGCCAGGGTCAGATTCGGCCGCAGGCCGATGGCGGCGATCACCAGATCCTGCGCACTGACGCGCCCGTCGGTCAGGGTGACGCGCCAGCCATCCCCCGGCTGGGCATCCACCCTGGCGAGACCCGTCCCGAACTGCAGACTGACCCCCTGGCTGCGCAGCGCCTGTTGCAGTGGCTGGGTCAGGGTGGCGGGCAGCAGGGCGCTGAGCGGGCTATCGGCCAGATCCAGCAGGGTGACCTCGCGGCCATCGCTCGCCATGTCCATCGCCAGCTCGCAGCCGATAAGGCCGGCCCCCAGCACCAGGATGCGGCGGGCCTGGCGCAGTTGCGCCTCGGCGGCGGCGTATTCCTGCTGGCTGTTGAGGGTCACCAGATGCTCGCTGCCCGGTATCTCGGGGCGCACCGCACTGGCGCCGGTGGCCAGCACCAGTTGGCCGTAGGGGATTTCCCCCTGCGAGGTCAACAGGGTGCGCCGGGTGGGATCTATACCGAGCACCGGGCAGTGGGGCAGCAGCGCGATGCGCTGCTGCTCGGCAAACGCGCTGCCACTCAGCCGAGTCATGGCTGCGGCGGCGCAGCCCCGGCTCACCACATGGCTCAAGTCCGGCTTGTTGTACTCGTCGCCGCTGTCGGCGGTGATGAGGCGGATGGGCTGCTCGGCGTTCAGCTTGCGCAGGCTCTTGACCAGCTGCTGGGCGGCGAAGCCGCTGCCGATCACCACTATCTCCCGGCTGATGCCGGCGTCACTCTGCGTTGTTGTGCTCATACACAGGCCTCCACCGCACAGGGTTCGAATACCTCCTTGCCGATGCCGCAGCCGGGGCAGAGGAAGCTGTCCGGCACCTTGGCCCAGGGGGTGCCCGGCGCCACCAGCTGATCCGGCTCGCCCTGGGCCGGGTCGTAAACCCACTGGCAGACGGTGCAGAGCATGGCCTGGTCGTCATCCCATTCAGCCGCCGGGGCGGCTTTCGGCTCAGCAGCGGGCATCAGGGGGACGGGCGTCACGGTTGTCTGGGTTGTGGTGATCGGGCGGGGTGCGTCCAGCGGGTGCAACGCCCACTGACGGGCGAGCTGGCGGCCATGCTCGCGGCATTCGGCCAGCGCCGAGCCATCCGGCCGCCACTTGGCCTTGAGAGAGATGCTGATATCGAAGCCCGCATCCATCAATCGGGTCTGGATCCGGTCCACCGCGCCACCGGTCCAGCCGTAACTGCCGAAGGCCGAGGCGCGCTTGTTGCGAAAACGCAGGCCGGTGATCTCTTCGAGCATGCCCGCCACCTTGGGCATCATGACGTTGTTCATGGTGGAGGAGCCCACCAGTATCCCCTTGGAGCGGAACACCTGGGTCAGGATCTCGTTCTTGTCGTGGCGGGCCACGTTGTAGATCTTCACCGCCACGCCGGGGTCCACCTCGTGGATGCCCTGGGCGATGGCGTCGGCCATCATGCGGGTGTTGTTGGACATGGAGTCGTAGAAGAGGGTGATGCGGTCTTCCTGATAGTGGTCGGCCCACTCCAGGTATTTCAGGATGATCTGGGTGGGGTCCTCGCGCCAGACGATGCCGTGGGAGGTGGCCACCATGCTCACCGGCAGGTTGAAGCCGAGCACTTCCTTGATCTTGGCGGTCACCAGGGGGCTGAAGGGGGTGAGGATGTTGGCGTAGTAGCGCTGGCACTGCTCCATCAGCTCGCTCTGATCCACCTCGTCGTTGAACAGGTGCTCGTCGCAGTAGTGCTGGCCGAAGGCGTCGTTGGAGAAGAGCACCGCATCCTCGGTCATGTAGGTCATCATGCTGTCGGGCCAGTGCAGCATGGGGGTCTCGATGAATACCAGCTGCTTGCCGTTGCCGATGTCCAGGCTGTCACCTGTCTTGACCGGGTGGAAGTTCCACTCCGGGTGGTGATGATGGCCGGTGATGGAGTCGATGGCGTTGTGGGTGCAGTAGATGGGGGTGCCGGGAATGCGGGCCATCAGCTCGGTCAGGGCGCCGGCGTGATCCTCCTCGGCGTGGTTGATCACCACATAGTCGATGGCGGCGAGATCGATCTCGGCCGCCAGGTTCTGCACGAACTCCCGGCTGAACTTGTGATCGACGGTGTCGATCAGCACGTTTTTCCCTTCGCGGATGAGGTAGCTGTTGTAGCTGGTGCCCTTGTGGGTCTTGTACTCGGTGCCGTGGAAGTCGCGTACCTCCCAGTCCCGTTGGCCGACCCAGTGGATGTTGTTCTTGACGTGAATGCTCATCAGGCAGTTCCTCGAATGCAATAGTGGATGTTCAACTGAACCAGCTATTGCAGCGGACGTGCCAAATTGTAACCCATTGTTTTTAATGGCTTCGCATATCACTCGTTGTCATTAAGACACCACACCTTTATAGTCAAAATCACAAACATACTGTCATTTGGACAATTATCGTGATCTCGACCGACAGCCTGGCGCGCATCGCCCTCGACCTGCAACTCGGCATCTCTCATCAGGACCGCTTCCACCGCCTGATCCAGAGCGTGCGCAGCCTGCTGAACTCCGATGCCTCGGCCCTGCTGCGCTACGAGGGGGGCCAGTTCATTCCGCTGGCCATCGACGGCCTGATGCAGGACGTGCTGGGGCGCCGCTTCGCCCTCAAGGATCACCCGCGCCTCGAGGCCATCGCCCGCGCCGGGGATGTGGTGCGCTTCCCTGCCGACAGCGCCCTGCCCGACCCCTATGACGGCCTGCTGCCGGATCACGACGACTTCAAGGTACACGCCTGCGTCGGCCTGCCGCTCTTCTCGGATCAGGCGCTGATCGGCGCCCTGACCATAGACGGCATGAACCCGACCCAGTTCGACGGCATCAGCGACGAGGAGCTGCGGCTGGTGGGGGCTCTGGCCGCCGCCGCCCTCGACAACGCCCTGCTGCTGGAGCGGCTCGCCCGCCAGAGCAGCGAACCCCTCGCTCCCTCCACCCAGAATGGGCCGGGCCAGCCCGAGATGATTGGCCGCTCCCCCGCCATGGCCCGGTTGCGCCACGAGATAGACGTGGTGGCAAGCTCCGAGCTGAACGTGCTGATTTTGGGGGAGACCGGGGTCGGCAAGGAGCTGATCGCCAAGGCGGTGCATGGCGGCTCGCCCCGCGCCCATGCCCCCCTGGTCTACCTCAACTGCGCCGCCCTGCCGGAATCGGTGGCCGAGAGCGAGCTGTTCGGCCACGTGAAGGGGGCCTTCACCGGCGCCATCCACAACCGGGCGGGCAAGTTCGAGCTGGCGGATCAGGGCACTCTGTTTCTCGACGAGATAGGGGAGCTCTCCCTGGCGCTGCAGGCCAAGCTGCTGCGGGTGCTGCAATACGGCGATCTGCAGCGGATCGGTGACGACACCCCGCTCAAGGTGAATGTGCGTATCCTGGCGGCCACCAACCGGGATCTGAAGCAGGCGGTGGTCGAGGGGCAGTTTCGGGCCGACCTCTACCACCGGCTGAGCGTCTTCCCGATCCACGCCCCGGCACTGCGGGAACGCCCAGGCGACATTCCCCTGCTGGCCGGTTACTTTTGCGAGCGCTGCCGGCTCGGCCTGGGGCTGGAGCGGCTGCGTATCCAGCCACAAGCGCTGCAACTGCTCGAGCGCCACGACTGGCCCGGCAACGTGCGGGAGCTGGAGCACGCCATCCACCGCGCCGCCGTGCTGGCCAGGGCCGAACAGGGGAGCCCCTCGCCGACCCTGGAACCCCACCACTTCAACCTGGGACCGACGGGCTCATCCCTGCCCGCCGACACCGTCAGCCAGCCCGCCTCCCCGGCCATTGCCGACCTTGGCCTTCGCGCCGCCACCGATCTGTTCCAGCGCCAGCTCATCGAGCAGACCCTGACGGCCCATGACGGCAACTGGGCCGCCACCGCCCGGGCGCTGGATCTGGACGGCGGCAACCTGCACCGCCTCGCCAGGCGGCTCGGCCTCAAGGCCTGACGCCCCCAGATTCGAGAGGGGCCCAAAAACAGAAACCCCCTCGCTGGCGAGGGGGTTTCTTGTTCATGGCACCCGTGGCGCCGTCAGCGCAGGGACTTGACCGAGCGGCGGACGATGAGCTCGGGCTGCACCGTCATGGACTCCACTTCCAGCTCCTTGTTGCGGATCCGGCTCACCAGTTGCTGCACCGCCAGCAGACCGAGCTCGGCCTTGGGGTGGCGGATGGTGGTGAGCGGCGGGCTGGAGAAGCGCGCCATCTCCACGTCGTCATAGCCGATCATGGAGATATCGTCCGGCACCTTGACCCCGGCCTCCCAGGCGGCGCAGATGGCACCGATGGCCATGGGATCGTCGAAGGCAAAGACCGCGGTCGGGCGAGGGGTGAGGGCCAGGATGCGCTGCATGGCATCGAAGCCGCTCTGGCTCTCGTAGTCCCCTTCGAAGATCTGCTCTTCTTTCAGGGTCATCCCCTGTTCAGCCAGGGCATCGCGCACCCCGTCCAGCCGTTGCTGGGTAGTCGGCTTGGCGAGATGGCCGGTGATGCAGACGATGTCGGTGTGGCCCTGCTCCAGCAGATGGCGCACCGCCAGACGCGCGCCGATGCGGGCGTTGTCGTTGATCACGTTGGCGAAATCGCACTCGTTGCCCCAGTCCAGCACCACCTGCGGCACCTTCTTGTGGATGCGCAGCATGTCCCTGAACTGGGTGTCGATATCGGTCCCCAGCACCAGCAGACCGTCCACCCGCTTCTCCATCAGCATGCGCAGATAGTGCTGCTGGCGGGGCGGCTGGTTCTCGGTGTTGCACAGGATCAGGCTGTAACCCTGCTCGAAGCAGTAGGCTTCCACCCCCTGTACCACTTCCGCGAAGAAGGGGTTGGCACTGGTGGTCACCAGCATGCCAATGGTCTTGGTCGAATTGATCTTGAGACTGCGCGCCACCGAGTTGGGCGCGTAGTTCAGCTCTGCCACCGCCTCAAGCACTTTCTGGGTTGCGTCTTCGCTGACCCGACGGGTGTGATTGAGTACATGTGAGACGGTGGAGATGGATACACCTGCGCGCGAGGCGACATCCTTGATAGTTGCCATCTCTGTCTCCTGAATAACAAAGGCGGAACAGTAGCAGATTTCCCGAATAAAGGCTTGGTTTTAACGGGCGCTGCCAGTGAATTATCAATGCTGGCTAATCTATGCGGTCATTTCTTTTTGCGCAAACGGATTTTGGTCAAAATGAGAGCGGACGCAGAATGAAATATCGTCAGTTTTTTACTCTGGAAATTGTCACCATGACAATTTGTTAACTGTATGTTGCACCATCACAGCGACATTAAACTCCAATAAACAGCAATAAACTGCGTGTTAGTTTCACAAAACCCCTCTCGCGCCTGCTCCGGTTAGTATCTTTAACATCTTGTTATTGCCCGGCGAGGAATGATAGAACCTTATCTATCGCCGGGCTGGCGGGACACAGGCTCGGAATGACGTGCATAAAATGAAACAATTCACTGATTAAGGGACGAATCAATGCATAACTTCAGCAAAATGGCAGTCAGAGCAGCGGTTTCTTTGGCTCTGTTTGGATCAGTTTCCATGGCCAATGCGGCCGATACCATCAAGATCGGCATTGCCGGCCCCCTGACCGGCCCGGTCGCCCAGTACGGTGACATGCAGTTCACCGGCGGCAAGATGGCGGTCGAGCAGATCAACAAGGCGGGCGGCATTAAGGGCAAGCAGATCGAAGCCGTCATCTATGACGATGCCTGCGATCCCAAGCAGGCCGTGGCCATCGCCAACAAGGTGATCAACGACGGCGTCAAGTTCGTGGTCGGCCACCTCTGCTCCGACAACACCCTGCCCGCCTCCGACATCTATGAAGATGAAGGGGTACTGATGGTCACCCCCGCCTCCACCAACCCCAAGATCACCGAGCGCGGTTACCAGCTGACCCTGCGTACCATCGGTCTGGACAGCGACCAGGGCCCGACCGCCGCCAAGTACATCATCGAGCAGGTCAAACCCCAGCGCGTGGCCGTCATCCACGACAAGAAACAGTACGGCGAAGGCATCGCCTCCAGCGTGAAAGCCGCGCTGGACAAGGCAGGCGTCAAGGTCGTTGCCTATGAGGGCATCACCGCCGGCGACAAGGACTTCTCCGCCCTGATCGCCAAGCTGCAAAAAGAGAACGTCGACTTCGTCTACTACGGCGGCTACCACCCGGAGCTGGGTCTGATCCTGCGCCAGGCTGGCGAGAAGGGTCTGAAGGCCAAGTTCATGGGTCCGGAAGGCGTGGGCAACAAGGACATCTCCGCCATCGGCGGCCCGGCTTCCGAAGGCCTGCTGGTGACCCTGCCGAACAAATATGACCTGGTGCCGGCCAACGCCCCCATCGTAGAAGCGTTCAAGGCCAAGGGTCAGGACTCCTCCGGTCCGTTCGTCTGGACCACCTACGCCGCCATGCAGGCCCTGGCGGCCGGTATCGCCAAGGCGGGCGAGGATGATCCGGCTGCCGTCGCTGCCGCCATCAAGGCCGCACCGATCGACACCGTGATGGGCCCCCTGACCTGGGCGCCGAACGGTGACCTGAAAGGCTTCGAATTCGGTGTGTTCCAGTGGCACGCCGACGGTACCTCCACTCAACTCAAATAATCTGCCGGTCGGGGTGACGTGAGTCACCCCTCCTTTCTTTGCGGGCAAGTACACAGGGAACGCGGTATGTCCGAACACCTTCTTTATCTGGTTCAGCAGTTGCTGAACGGATTGACCATAGGCAGCACCTATGCGTTGATCGCCATCGGCTACACCATGGTCTACGGCATCATCGGCATGATCAACTTCGCCCACGGCGAGGTCTACATGATCGGCTCCTATGTCGCCTTCATGGTGATGGCCGGGCTCATGATGATGGGCATCGACAGCACCGTGCTGCTGCTGGGGGGCGCCTTCCTGGTCAGCATCATCATCACCGGCAGCTATGGCTGGTCCATAGAACGGGTGGCCTATCGTCCACTGCGGGGCGGCAACCGCCTGATCCCCCTCATCTCCGCCATCGGCATGTCGATCTTCCTGCAGAACATGATGCGGATGGCCCAGGGCTCGCGTGACATCGCCATGCCCACTCTGATCTCCGGGGGCTGGACCCTCGGCGGCGAGGATGGCTTCCAGGCCAGCCTCTCCTACATGCAGCTCATCATCTTCGTGGTGACCTTCGTCACCATGCTGGCGTTGACCCAGTTCATCGGCCGCTCCCGCATGGGGCGTGCCTGCCGTGCCTGTTCCGAAGACATCAAGATGGCCAACCTGTTAGGGATAGACACTCACGTGGTCATCTCCATCACCTTCGTGCTGGGGGCCGCCCTGGCCGCCGTCGCGGGGGTGCTGCTCGGCATGTACTACGGTGTCATCAACCCCTATCTCGGCTTCATGGCGGGTTTGAAGGCCTTCACCGCTGCGGTATTGGGCGGCATCGGCAGCATTCCCGGTGCCGTACTGGGCGGCCTGCTGCTCGGCGTGGTGGAAGCGCTCACCGCGGGCTATCTCAGCACCGAGTACAAGGATGTGATGGCCTTTGCCCTGCTCATCTTCGTGTTGCTCTTCATGCCCACCGGCATCCTGGGTCGTCCGGAGGTCGAGAAGGTATGAAAAACCAATCTATGCATGCCCTCGTGCTGCTGTTCATGACCATCACTGGCATTCTCGGCCGTCCGGAAGTGGAGAAAGTCTGATGAAACGTCAATTTATCCATGCCTGCATCGCCAGCCTGGTGCTGCTGGTGCTCTCCTTCTGGCTGCTCGGCTTCAAGCTGGAGACCGATGGCTCCCGCCTGCTGGTGGTGAGCCGCCTCGATGTGTCGCTGGCCTGGCTGCTGGGGGGCGCCACCATCGTTTTCTGGTTCCAGATGCTGCGCGGCCAGATAAGCCGGCTGTTCCAGGCCTCCATCAGCGGCTTCTCCATCGGCTTCACCAAGCTGGTGCTGCCAAGCCCCGAAGAGGCCCCCAAGCTCTATAACCTCACCGCCGTGCTGGTGCTGCTGTTTGCGGTGAGCTGGCCCTTCATGGCCTCTCGCGGCGCCATCGATCTGGCCACCCTCACCCTGATTTACATCATGCTGGGGCTGGGACTGAACGTGGTGGTGGGCCTCGCCGGTCTGCTCGACCTCGGCTATGTCGGCTTCTATGCGGTCGGCGCCTACAGCTACGCCCTGCTCAACACCTACTTCGGTCTGAGCTTCTGGGAGTGTCTGCCCATCGCAGGTCTGCTGGCGGCCACCTTCGGCTTCCTGCTCGGGTTCCCGGTGCTGCGGCTGCGGGGGGACTACCTGGCCATCGTCACCCTGGGCTTTGGCGAGATCATCCGCATCCTGCTCAACAACATGACCACCCTGACCGGCGGTCCGAACGGGATCTCCGGCATTCCGAAACCGACCCTGGGGGGGCTCGAGTTCAACCGCACCGTCAAGGATGGGGGCTTTGGCACCTTCCACGACTTCTTCGGCATCGCCTACAACGCCAACCACAAGGTGATCTTCCTCTACCTGATGGCCCTGGTGCTGGTAGTGGCGACCCTGTTCGTCATCAACCGCCTGCTGCGCATGCCGCTCGGCCGTGCCTGGGAGGCGCTGCGGGAAGACGAGATCGCCTGCAAGTCCCTGGGGCTCAACCCCACCATCATCAAGCTGACCGCCTTCACCATAGGCGCCTGCTTCGCGGGCTTTGCCGGCAGCTTCTTCGCCTCGCGCCAGGGCTTCATCAGCCCGGAATCCTTCGTCTTCATCGAGTCGGCCATCGTCCTTGCGATTGTGGTGCTGGGGGGCATGGGATCCCAGATCGGGGTGGTGCTGGCGGCCATCGTGATGACGGTGCTGCCGGAGCTCGCCCGCGAGTTCAACGAATATCGCATGCTGATGTTCGGTCTCTTGATGGTATTCATGATGATCTGGCGGCCGCAGGGACTGCTGCCCATGAGTCGACCCCATATGGAGCTGCGTAAATGAGCAACAATCAACCATTGTTGGATGTCTCAGATCTGTCGATGCGCTTTGGCGGCCTGCTCGCAGTCAACGGCGTCAAGCTGGATGTGGAAAAGGGGGAGGTGATCTCCATCATCGGCCCCAACGGGGCGGGCAAGACCACCATCTTCAACTGCCTGACCGGCTTCTATCGCCCGAGTGGCGGTGTCATTCGCTACAAGGGTGAGGAGATCCAGGGGTTGCCCGGCCACCTCATCGCCCGCAAGGGCATAGTGCGGACTTTCCAGCACGTGCGCCTGTTCAAGGAGATGACGGCGGTGGAAAACCTGCTGGTGGCCCAGCACAGGCATCTCAATACCGGCTTCATCGCCGGCCTGTTCAAGACTCCCTCCTTCCGCCGTGCCGAGAAAGAGGGGCTGGAGCAGTCCGCCTTCTGGCTGGAAAAGGTGGGCCTCAAGGATCTCGCCAACCGCGCCGCGGGGAACCTGGCTTACGGCCAGCAGCGCCGCCTCGAGATCGCCCGCTGCATGGCGACCCGGCCCGAACTGCTGATGCTCGATGAACCGGCCGCAGGCCTCAACCCCAAGGAGACCGACGAGCTCAACGAGCTCATCTCCAACCTGCGAGACGAGTTCGGGGTCTCGGTGCTGCTGATCGAGCACGACATGAAGCTGGTGATGGAGATCTCCAACCGCATCTTCGTGGTCAACCAGGGCACCCCGCTGGCCCACGGCAAACCGGACGAAATCCGCAGCAATCCGGCGGTGATCAAGGCCTATCTGGGCGAGTCGTAAGGACAAAAAGATGTTAGAACTTCGCAACGTATCGACCCACTACGGCAAAATTCAGGCGCTGCACGACGTCAGCGTCGAGGTGAAAGAGGGGGAAATCGTCACCCTGATCGGCGCCAACGGCGCCGGCAAGACCACTCTGCTGATGACCCTGTGTGGCGAGCCCAAGCCCAGCAGCGGTTCCATCTGGTTCGAAGGGGAGCAGATAGACTCCCTCACCACCGCCCGCATCATGCGCAAGGACATCGCCGTGGTGCCGGAGGGGCGCCGCATCTTCGCCCGCCTCACGGTGGAGGAGAACCTGCTGATGGGGGCCTTCTTCGTCGACAAGGCGGAGCAGCGCGGCCTGCTGGATCAGATTTTTACCCTGTTCCCCCGCCTGCACGAGCGGCTGGAGCAGCGGGCAGGCACCATGTCCGGCGGCGAGCAGCAGATGCTGGCCATCGGCCGCGCCCTGATGAGCAAGCCGCGCCTGCTGCTGCTGGATGAACCCTCCCTGGGACTCGCGCCCATCGTCATCCAGCAGATCTTCGACACCATAGAGCAACTGCGCCAGAAGGGGATGACCATCTTCCTGGTGGAGCAGAACGCGAACCAGGCGCTCAAGCTGGCGGATCGCGGCTATGTGCTGGAGAACGGCCGGGTGGTGCTGCAAGACACGGGGGCGGCCCTGCTGGCCAACCCGGCAGTGCGCCAGGCCTATCTCGGCGGCTGAGGATGCAGCAACCATCGTCACCCTTCCCCTGCCGCGCTCCCAGAGCCCGGCAGGGGAACAGCCCCCCGCCGAGGAGCACATTGTGAGCCGTGCGCGGGCGACGCAGGATCAGCACCACTTCTGGCACGATCCCGCCCTGCCCTTCATCGAGGCGCGGGCGGTGCAGGATGGCCGGCGCGTCTGCTATGACAAGCACAGCCACCCCCACTTCTCCATCGGCGCCATCACCGGCGGCCACAGCCACTACCTCAACCAGCGCAGCCTGCAAGAGGTCGGCCGCGGCAGCCTGGTGCTGATGAACCCGGAAGAGGTGCACGCCTGCAATCCCGTCGCTGACCAGCCCTGGTCCTATCTGATGTTCTACATCGACAACCTCTGGTTGCAGCGCCAGCAGGAGGAGGCCGGGCTCGGCAACGCGTTTCGCCCCTTCGACATGACCGCAAGCCGGGATCCCCTGCTCTACCAGGGGCTCTGCCGGCTTCATCGGCAACTGGTGGAGGAGCCGGATCCCCTGGCTCGCGAAGTGGCCTGCCACCTCTTCAGCCGCCAGCTTCTGGCCAGGCTCACCCCGGCCAAGTGGGATGACCGCCCTCCCCAGCACCTGCAGCGAGCCGCCGAGCTGATGCAGGACGAGAGTGCCTGCGCCCTCACCCTGGCACAGCTGAGTGCGGTGGCCGGGCTTACCCCTTCCCACTTCGTGCGCGCCTTCAGCCGCCACTACGGCATGACGCCCCACGCCTACCTGCTCGATCAGCGCATTCGCCACGCCCGCACCCTGCTGCGCCAGGGGCAGCCCCTGGCGGAAGTGGCCCTTGCCAGCGGTTTTGCCGATCAGGCCCACTTCCAGCGCCAGTTCAAACGCCGGGTGGCCGCCACCCCGGGCCAGTACAGAGCGCAGCTCGTCCCTCAGGACGAGCGCACCAGATAGGCGGCGCTGAGCAGCAGCAAGAGCGCCATGGCCCGATTGAACCAGCGCAATCGGCGAGGAGAGACCAGCCACCCCTGCAATCGGCTGCCCGCATAGGCCCAGCAGGCGATGGAGCCGAGGCAGATCACCAGATAGATGCCGGTAAAGAGGGCGATCTGGCGCATGCCGCCCGCGATCCCATAGGCTCCCATCCCCATGCTGGCGGCGAGCCAGGCCTTGGGATTGAGCCACTGCATCAAGGCCCCGTACCAGAAGGCGGGGGGTACGCCCTCCACTTCCTCCACCTCGCCGCTGTCCACCAGCAACTGCCAGGCCATCCAGCCGAGAAAGAGCACGCCGCCCCAGTGAATGGCCCCCAGCGCCACAGGCCAGCGGGACAGGGCGCCGCCAAGACCCAGCCCCATCAGCAGGAGCAGCAGGATGAAGCCGAGGGTGGCCCCCACCACGTGGCGCAGGCTGGCCGTGAAACCGTACCGGGCGCCGGTGCCAAGGGCGACCAGATTGACCGGCCCCGGAGAGATGGACATGGCCAGGGCAAACCCGGCCATGGATAACAGCAGACTGAATTCCATGGATGATGCTCGTTCAATTGAGGGAAGTCCGAGCCTACCCGGCCCGGGCGGCCCGATATTGAAGAAAATTGCGATCCCCTGGATGCCGCCCCCATTGCACACTTAGCGCAAACCGCCGCTTGCGGTAAACTGCCCTTCAACCCTCCATTTTCAGGACATCTCAATGGACCAGTTTGCCCATATCAGCGCCCATGATGCCCACCAGAAGCTGAGCGCAGGCGAAGCCCGTCTCGTGGACATTCGCGATCCCCAATCCTTCGAGACGGCCCACGCGGTCGGCGCCTTCCACCTCACCAACGGCACCCTGGTTCGCTTTATGAACGAGGTGGACTTCGATACCCCCGTCATCGTGATGTGCTATCACGGCAACAGCAGCCAGGGGGCGGCCCAGTACCTGCTGCAACAGGGCTATGACGAGGTCTATAGCCTGGATGGCGGTTTCGAGGCCTGGCGCAGGGAGTTCCCCATCCAGGCGGGGGACGCATGACAGAGGCGGGTCGCTCCTCCTCCACCGGCATGATCCAGCTGCTGGTGCTGGGCGACGCCCGCATGGCCCAGGCGCTGGTGGATTATCTCGCCACCCTGGGCATTCCGTGCGAGCTGACCCAGTCCGAGCTCGGCGTCTCGGTCTGGCTGGCAGACGAACGGCGCCTCGCCCAGGCCCAGCAGGAGGTCAAACGCTTCCTGAGCGAACCCAATCATCCCCGCTACATGGAGGCCTCCTGGCAGTCCGGCCATGCCGATGCCCGGATCGACTACAGCAAGGGGATGACGGATCCGGTCACCGATTTCCTCCACCAGGCGGGCCCTCTGACCCTGGTGGTCATCATCGCCTGCCTGGCCATCTACGCTCTGGATGCCATCGGCCTGCCCATCTTCGACGAGCTCGCCTTCCACCCCACCCTGGCCCAGTTCACCGACTGGCAGGCCTGGCGCTACGTCACCCCGGCCTTCATCCACTTCTCGGTGCTGCACCTGGTGTTCAACCTGTTGTGGTGGTGGTATCTCGGTGGCCAGATAGAGCAGCGCCTCGGCAGCGGCAAGCTGTTCATCCTGCTCATCGTCGGGGCTGCCCTGCCCAATATCGCCGAGTTCTTTGCCAGCGGCCCGCGCTTTGGCGGCCTCTCCGGGGTGGTCTATGCCCTGCTCGGCTACAGCTGGCTGCGAGCCAGGCTGCAACCGGATTGCGGCCTCGCCATGCCGCCGGCCCTGATGGGCTTCATACTGGTCTGGCTGGTGCTCGGTTTCTTGGACATGCTCGGTACCCCCACCGCCAACATGGCCCATTTGGTCGGCCTGCTGGTCGGCCTTGCCCAGGGCTGGCTGGACAGACACCACAGGCCGGGGTGAGGCCTGGTTGCCGGCAACTGCTCGGCAAGCATAGCGACCACCAACATGGCTCACCGGCGGGCCTGCTGGTCGGCCTTGCCCAAGGCTGGCTGGACAGGCGCCATCGGCCAGGGTGAGGCCTGGTTGCCGGCAACTGCTCGGCAACCATAGCGACCACCAACATGGCTCACCTGGCGGGTCTGCTGGTCGGCCTTGCCCAGGGCTGGCTGGACAGGCACCACAGGCCAGCCTGAGCCGATTTGCCATAAAAAAACGCCGCCCCTTGGGGCGGCGTTTTTATTGGTCGGCCGGCTTACTGCTTGAGCAGGCTGCCGTCGGTCACCTTGACCGCGGTACCGCCGCTTGCGAAGAAGCTGCCGAACTGGGTCTGCATCTCGGTGGTGACGGCGCCGGTCGGATCGAAGTTCTCGTCAGGTGCCAGCAGCGAGCTGTGCCCCCCGGCCACGAAGCGGGCCGCTCTGTGGTTGGCGGCGCCGGTGGCGGTCAGCGGTTGCAGGGCCAGGACCTTGAACAGCGGCTCGGTGCCACCCAGCGGGGCGGTGGCGATGCTGTTCGGGATCACCCGATCCGACAGGCTCAGGGCGCCGTCGCCGACGATTTCGGTGGCAAACAGCGGGAAGTCCGCCGCGATGCCGCTCCCCAGGTTGATGGGGTCTGCCGAATCCAGCACCGACTGCGCCGCGAAGCTGTAGCTCTGCAGGGTGCTGGCCGCCGTGGCCTGGGTGGCCGCATCCTGGCTCGGCAGGAACTCGTTGACGAAGCAGGTCGGCACCGCCGTCTTGCAGTTCGGGGCATAGGCGGTGAAGGCTGCCTTCAGGGCCGCACTGCCAGCGGTCAGCACGCTCATCTGGATGGTCGGGCCGAAGGTCGGCGAGTTCAGCAACAGCGGCGCTATGCCGCCACCCGGCATAGCCAGGCCGCCAGTGTCGAACTTGAACAGGGCGTCTGCCGTCGGGTTGCCAACAGACTGGTTGGCCACCGCCAGCAGGTTGGCCCCCGCGATGGCACCCAGAGAGTGACCCAGGAAGTGTACCTTGAGGCTGCCTGCGGTGCCGATGGCGCCCTTGGCATTGGCCAGCCCCACTGCCAGACGCAGGCCCAGCAGATCCGCCACGCTCTGTTTCAGGTTGTCGCGGGCCACGGTCAGGTAGCTCAGGTTCAGGTAGGGGGTCGGGTTGTCGGAGGTGGTCACCGAGTCCATGCTGCCGGTCAGGGCGAAGCCGCGTTCACCGTGCAACGGATGATCGATCACCACCACGGCCACGTTCTTGCTCGCCTGGGCACCGGCACCAATCTGGCCAAGGGCCAGCGCATAGGCGTTCTCCTTCACGGAGGTGACGCCGTGCTGATAGATGATCACGTCGGTGATGTTCGCCAGCGGTGCGGCGGCGAAGATCCGCATCGGGACGGACTGCACCTCTTCCAGTGCCGGCAGCGGGTTGAAGCGCCCGATGTTCATCTCGGGATCCAGCGCCTTGCCGCCGGAGGTGAGGGTCACCCCGATCAGCTTGCTCGCCTGTGCCAGCAGCTCGGCCTGACGGCTCGGATCGGCGATGAGTTCGCCCAGCAAGGCCGGATCCACACCCGCCCCCACCAGGCCGCCGATCACTTCGGTATCCTGGGCCTTCAGGGCGTTCGCGATGGCGTAGAGGCTGGGGATGGCACCGTGCCAGGACTGGGTCTTCGCCTTGTCCCAGGAGCCGGCGGTGGCCGGGGAGGAGAGGAAATAGGGCAGCTTGACGGTGCCGCTGTAGACGGTGGTACCCAAGGCCAGATTGTGGAGTGGAGTGCCGTCACCAAAAGCGGCGGCAATCGCATCCTTCTGCTCCTGGGGCAGGAAGTTCTCGGCGTCCAGCTGGGTCAGGAAGGGGCTGCCGCCGCTCACCGACAGGGTATAGGTGCCAGGCAGGCTGGTATTGCCCAAGGCGTCCTGCTTCCACAGGGCAGCAGCGTCCAGGGTTGGGCTCTTGAGCACGGATGCGGCCGCCCCTTTCACCGCCACCAGCACGTCGGCGCCGGACTGGGTACCGAACCAGTCGGAGAAGATCACGTGGTCGCTAGTGATGCCGGTGGCAGCCTTGAACAGCCCTTCCTGCAGCGCAATCAGGCCGCTGATGGTCTGCTCCTGGGCGTTGCTGCCGGTGCTGGTCTTGTAGTTGCTGTAGTCGCTACCCGGTCGCAGGGGGGCACCCGTGCTGTCTTTGAGGGTATCGGTCGCCACTATCATGTAGTAGGAAGAGGGGTTGAGCGGCTTGAGCGGCACCAGATTCAGCTTGCCGGTCGTCTCGGCCACCACGAAGTCCACCCCGTAGGTCAGCACCTTTTTCACGCCGCTCGGACGCAGGGCCGCACTGTCAAACTCCAGCTCCATCAGGTAGAGGGGGGCCACGGAGGCTGCGAATTCAGCAGCGGCCGGCGCCTTGACCTGGATGCCGGAGGCCGTCACCGGCACTATCTGGATCGCCTGGGTAGTCGACCAGCCATCCAAGGTGGAGAGGGCGGACACCGGGTTGGAGAGATCCGCCGTTTCCGTGGAGAATTTCAGGGTACCGTCGGTCGCACGGGCTGCCAGGGCGCTGGGTCGGACTACATTGGAGCCGCTCAGCAGATAATCGAGATAGCTTGAGGTATCGCCTGTGTTGTCGTCACTGCCACCACAACCGCTCAGCAGCGCACTGACGACGGCCGCGTAAATTAGCTTTTTCTTCATATCCTTATCTCTTTTATGTTGTTATCCATGATGAGCCTGACGGGGTAGGGTTCAAACCCGACCGAATCATATTAACAGCAACGCAACAATTAATAAGCCTCTGGTCAGTCATCTGATCTGATTTTTTTGTGTACACCATCAAGGAATTGGAATTGATCCCCGGCGTCACAGGGTAGCAGCCAGGGTGCATCAACCAGACCCGACCAGAGCCCGGCTGGATCCATGGCGCAAAAAGCCGCTCCGATCTCGGCAAAGGGGACGATTTGTCGGTAGAATGGCGCCATTGCTTAAGGAGACCCCCATGATCGACCCGAAAAAACTGGAAGAGATCGCCAAACAGATACACAACGCCCTGCCCCCCGGCATTCGCAGCATGGGTGAAGAGGTGGAGAAAAAGACCCGTCAGGTCTTGCAGGCTCAGCTCAACAAGCTGGATCTGGTGAGCCGCGAGGAGTTCGACGTGCAGACCAAGGTGCTGCTGCGCACCCGGGAGAAGCTGACCGCCCTCGAGGCCAAGCTGGCCCAGCTCGAGCAGCAGCTCGCTGCCAAGGGCGAATGATCCGGCGTGACCCGCCGTAGATAGCACAAACCCCAGCCAGGCTGGGGTTTGTCGTTTTTATGGGGACAACGAGTTTCTCATCCCCCCTTCTCTCGCAAGACGATAAGGGGGCAGATCGACGCTCTGCGGTTGGCCGTGGTCAGATAAACTCGTAGGCATCGCCGAAGATGCGCTCGGGCTCGGCGCCCAGCACCTTGAACTCTTCCCGCGCGGCACCGGCCATCTCGAAGCGGCCCGCCACATAGATGTCGTAGTCATGCAGGCTGACGAAGTCATCCATGATGGCCTTGTGCACCAGCCCGGTCCTGCCGGTCCAGTCGCTCTCGGGCTCCTGCACCACGGGAATGAAGGTCAGCGGCGCGTAGTCGCGCTCCCACTGCTGCATCTGCTCCAGCTCGTAGAGCCAGTGCGCCTGGCGTACGCCCCAGTAGAGGAACACCGGACGCTTGCTGCCGCTGCCGATCAGGTATTCCAGGATGGCGCGGGCATAGGAGAAGCCGGTGCCGCCCGCCATCAGGATCAGCGGTCGGGGGGATTCGTCGCGCAGGAACGCCTTGCCAGCGGCCAGCTCGACCTCGATCTCTCCCTGCTCGCGCATGCGGGCCAGCACCTGACCGGCATAGGCATTCTCGGGAGTGGCACCGATCTGCAGCTCCAGCACGCCGGAGCGGGTCGGCGAGTTGGCGATGGAGAAGGGGCGCTTGTCCGAATCGCTCATCACCACCAGCAGATACTGGCCCGGCTTGAAGCTCACCTCCTGCTGCGGCGCCAGCGCCACGTGCCAGATGGTGTCGACATATTCGCGCAGTTCCTCTACGCGGCACTTGATACGTTGCATTCTTGTCCTTGTGAGGGGCCTGCCCGGCCCGCTTCGCTCATGGTTTCACTGTTTTTATGGCGACCAGTTGGTGGTCAGGTCTGTCGAGCATACCCAATTCGGCACGGCAATACCGCACTTTTGCGTCACAATGGCCGCGCCGCATCGGGGATCCCTCAGTCGAGGATCTTCAGCTCGTCCCAGATGGCATCGATCTTCTGCTTTACCGCCTCGTCCTGGACGATGGGCTGACCCCACTCGCGATTGGTCTCCCCCGGCCACTTGTTGGTGGCATCCAGCCCCATCTTGGAGCCGAGCCCGGAGACCGGCGAGGCGAAGTCCAGGTAGTCGATGGGGGTGTGCTCGATCAGGGTGGTGTCCCGAGCCGGGTCCATCCGGGTGGTGATGGCCCAGATCACGTCCTTCCAGTCGCGGGCGTTGATGTCGTCATCGCAGACGATCACGAACTTGGTGTACATGAACTGGCGCAGAAAGGACCAGACTCCCAGCATCACCCGCTTGGCGTGGCCAGGGTAACGCTTCTTGATGGTCACCACCGCCATCCGGTAGGAGCACCCCTCCGGCGGCAGGTAGAAGTCCACTATCTCGGGGAACTGCTTCTGCAACAGCGGCACGAACACCTCGTTGAGCGCCACCCCGAGCACCGCCGGCTCATCGGGCGGACGGCCGGTGTAGGTGCTGTGGTAGATGGCATCCCGGCGCATGGTCATGTGGGTGATGGTGAAGACCGGGAACTCGTCCACTTCGTTGTAGTAGCCGGTGTGATCGCCGTAAGGCCCTTCGGGGGCCATCTCCCCCGGCTCCAGATAGCCTTCCAGCACGATCTCGGCGCTGGCGGGCACTTCCAGATCGCAGCTCAGCGCCTTCACCACCTCGGTACGGCTGCCCCGCAGCAGACCGGCAAAGGCGTATTCGGAGAGGCTGTCCGGCACCGGCGTCACCGCGCCCAGGATGGTCGCCGGATCGGCGCCCAGCGCCACCGCCACCGGGAAGCGTTCGCCCGGGTGGGCCTCCTGCCACTCGCGAAAATCGATGGCGCCGCCCCGGTGATCCAGCCAGCGCATGATCAGCTTGTTCTTGCCGATCTTCTGCTGGCGATAGATGCCAAGGTTCTGCCGCTTCTTGTAGGGACCGCGGGTGATGGTCAGCCCCCAGGTGACCAGGGGCGCCACATCCCCGGGCCAGCAGTGCTGGATGGGGATCTGATCCAGATCCACCGCGTCCCCTTCCAGCACCACCTGCTGACAGGGGGCCGAAGAGAGCCGCTTGGTCGGCATGTTGAGCACCTGCTTGAAGATGGGCAGCTTCTCCATCAGCTCCTTGAGCCCGCGAGGCGGCTCCGGCTCTTTCAGGTAGGAGAGCCAGGTCCCCACCTGGCGCAGGGCGCTGACGTTGGGCTGGCCCATGCCCATGGCAACCCGGTCCGGTGTGCCGAACAGGTTGGTCAACACCGGCATGGTGTAGCCCTTGGGATTCTCAAACAGCAGAGCCGGGCCCCCCGCACGCAGGGTACGGTCGCTGATCTCGGTCATCTCCAGATAGGGGTCTATCTCGCGACTGATGCGCCTGAGCTGTCCGTTTTGTTCCAACTGCGCGATAAAATCACGCAAGTCCTTGTATTTCATGCAAGTACCCCAGCGGGATCAGGTGGTCCCGCATTATAACCCTGGCGGCGTATCCGGTGTACCCGTATCGGACCTCATGACGGACGAGGCGTGTCGCCGCTCCTGAAGCGTCAGCCGGTTTGCCAATTGACCCAGGAGCCTGGGCTCGTCCATCTGCAACAACAGGCCGGCCACCAGCCCGCCATACTGGTGCTTGCCGAGTTCGGCCAGGAGGAACTGCTGGGCCACGTCCGGCAAGGGGGAGAGGCGGCTGAGCTGGTGCAGGGCGGGGACCATCAGGCGGCTGTTCTGGCTGGCGGCGATCAGCAGATCGCTCGCCTCCTGCCCTGAATAAAAGCGGGAAATGGTGTGCAGTGCAGTCAGGCTATCGTGATCCACTGGCTGACGCCACAGCTTGAGGTAGAGTGCCGTCTCCCCGGTCTGTTCGATGAAGTGCAGCAGCAACTGGTTGTCCGGCAGGAAGAGATTGAGGGCGGCAAGCCGCTGCGCCTCCCGACGCAGCACGGATACCGGCTGCCGATCGAGCACCGCCAGCAGGGCCTGCTGCTGCTGTGCCAGCTCGGGATTGCGGCTGTAGTAGACCTGCTTGAAGTCGAAGCGATCCTGCTCCAGCAACTGGCGATAGTTGTCCTGCCAGGCCAGCTGCTGCCAGTGGCTCAGCACCAGCCGGGCCTCGGCGGGGAAGTCGTAGGCGGGTAGCTGCACCAGGAAACCGTCCACCTTCCCTTCCACCAGCCATTGTGGCGCCTTGGCCGCTTGTGCCCGCACCCAGGCCAGCAGCGCCGGGCTGGGTGCGCCCGATGACTTGAGCTCACCCAGCAACTGGAACAACAGGAACTCCCGCTGCCCCACCGACAGGGTCTCAAGCAACGAGTCCATGGCATCAAACTGCCCGAGCGCCATACGGCCGTCCAGGTACGCCCGATGCCCATCCAGTCCCTCGTCCGCCACCAGAGGAGCCTGCAATTGCGGCGGGGAATCGGCATGCACCGGGGCCGCCAGCCACAACCAACCCATCCATATGAACAACACCAGCTTCATGACGTCTCTTTCCTTGTGACATCGAGGCTTCATACTACTAAGCCAGCCGTGAAATAGATAAACAAAAACCGCGACCTGGGCCGTAATGCCAGTCAGTTAAGCCTGACTGGCATTGTTTTTACTAGGTTTTCTCGTCGCATACTTCTGTGGTTTGGC
>NZ_JAPCIY010000073.1:0-21350 GCF_027707645.1 Aeromonas sp. QDB30
CGCGAGCAGCTATCACCCAGTAATGGGAATCCCCCTCCTGTGACGCGAAGCGCTAAGGTGGGGGAGGATGTCAAGACCCACAAGATCATTCTGGATACCGATCCCGGCATCGACGATGCCATGGCCATTCTGTTTGCCGAGGCGCACCCTGCCATCGAATTGCTCGCCATCACCACGGTGTTTGGCAATGCCACCATCGAAAATGGCACCCGCAACGCCCTCTGGCTCAAGCAAAAATATGGCATGAAGGCGGACGTGGCCCGGGGCGCCGCCGCGCCGCTGCTGCGCGAGCCCGTGGGGCCGACGACGGTGGTGCACGGCCCGAGCGGCTTTGGCGACGTCCAGGCGGGGGAGGTGACCCTCATCCCGGATCCCCGCCCGGCCTGGCAATACATCGTCGAGACGGTGAAGGCCCATCCCGGCGAGATCACCCTGGTGACCATCGGTCCCCTCACCAACCTGGCGCTGGCGCTCGAGGCGGCCCCCGAAGTAGCCGCCCTGGTGAAAGAAGTGGTCGTGATGGGCGGTGCCTTTGGCGTCAACGGCCATCGCGGCAACGTGACCCCCTATGCCGAGGCCAATATCCACGACGATCCCGATGCGGCGGACCGGGTCTTCACCGCCCCCTGGCCCCTGGTGATCATCGGGCTCGACGTCACCCAGCAGAGCATCTTCACCGCCGACTATCTGGATGCCCTGCGGGACGATGCGGGGGAGCCGGGCCGCTTCCTGTGGGATGTCAGCCGCTTCTACCTGCGCTTCTATTCCGAGCGCATCGGCATGGCGGGGTGCCATGTGCACGATCCCTCCGCCATCGCCTATGTGATCGATCCTGCGCTGTTCACCCTGCGCAAGGGGCCGGTGCGGGTCATCACCGAGGGGCCCGCCATCGGCCATACCCTGCAAAAATTTGACGACACCCGCCATCCCCATGACGAGTGGGCCGACTGCCCGGCCCAGCAGGTCGGGGTCGCGGTGCGGGATCAGGCCTTGCTCGCCCTCTATCGGGATACCCTGGTGGCCTGGGGCAAGGGGCGCCGATAAGGCCCGGCAGTGAGTGAAAGCGTGATGGCGGCCGGGTCATGGTGAGGCGCCCCCGGTTATACTGGCGAATATCGGGTTGACGGGAGGAAGACGCAATGGCCTGGTTGTCTCTGTTGGTGGCGATAGCCCTGATCGGGTGGTTGATGACGCTGGGGCGCGGCGCCCTTTTCGAGGTCCGGCTCGCGCCGGGCAAGGTGGTGGTGAAGCGGGGCTCGGTGCCGCCGCGCTTTGTGACCCAGGCGACCCAGATCCTGCACCATGAGCCGGTGCGCGGACGCATCCTGGGCCTGCGGGACGGCAACGGGGTGAGGCTGGTCTTCTCCCGCTCCATCCCCGAGCCCGTGGCCCAGCGCCTGCGCAACATCTTCCCCTACGGGGATTACCGGGGGCTCTCCCCAAGCCCTGACGGGCGAAAATCACGCTGAGCGGTCGCCGTGGCGACCCTCATTTCCAGACGCCGGGCCCTGTGCCCGGCGTCTGCGTTTTCAGCGTTTCGCCAGGAGGCTCTGTTGCGGTCAGCGCGGCCCTTGCAGGGGCCTGATCGCCTCGACCAGAAAGTCGATGAAGGCGCGGGTCTGGGGTTTGAGGAAGCGGCCGCCACGAAACACCGCGTGGATCTCGTCCTGGCGATCCTCGTAGGGGGAGGCGAGCCACTCTGGCAGCAGCGGCAGCAGGGTGCCCTCGTCGATGCCTTGCTGCACCATCCAACTCGACAGCAGCAGCACGCCGGACCCCGCGAGGGCGGCGCAGAGCAGGGGCGTGCCCCCGACCGAGGCGAGGTTGCCCTGCACCGCCACCTTCTCGCGCTCCGTGCCCTGCTGGAAGTACCAGTGCTGGCGTTGGCGCCCATGGCCGCGAATGAGGCAGTTGTGGTGGGCCAGCTCGGCGGGATGGGCGGGTTCGCCATGGCGGGCCAGATAGGCGGGGGAGGTGACCAGCAGCGAGCGGTTGGTGAGCAGATGACGAGTGTGCAGGCTGCTGTCGGCGGGCTTGCCGATGCGCACCGCCACGTCCACGTTCTCGGCATCGAGATCCACCATGCGGTTGTCCAGCGCAGCCTCCAGGCGCACCCCGGGGTAGCGGGCGAGGAAGTCGGGCAGGCGGGGAGAGAGCCAGGACGCGCCGAAGCTCTCGAACACCGAGACCCGCAGCGGCCCCTCTGGCGCCACCGAGAGGGGTTGCAGGGATTGCACCAGCTGATCCGCCTCCTCCAGCAGGGGCAGGGAGCGGGCGAGAAAATAGGCGCCCTGCTCGGTCAGCACCAGTTGGCGGGTGCTGCGCTTGAAGAGCGGGATCCCGAGCTGCTGCTCCAGGGCGTCGATGGCACGGGTCACGGAGGAGGGGGCCTGGTTGAGGGCGCGGGCGGCACGGGAGAAACTGCCCGATTCCACCACCTGGGCCAGGATGCGGATGCGATCCAGCATGGATTCACCTTTGCGATAAACGCAAAACTGTTGCAGGTTATGACGATATTCTAATCAACAATGAAAAAGTGAACAATCAGCTCACCGCCCCATCCGGGGTCCATGATCAACGGCTGCGCCTACTGCATCGAGATGCACTCCGACGTGGCGATGAAGCACGGGGAGAGCGCCCAGCGTCTGCTGGCGCTGGCCGCCTGGCAGGAGTCGCCGCTGTTCGACGCCCGGGAGCGGGCGGTGCTGGCCCTGACCGACGAGGTGACCCTGATCGCCGACAAGGGGCTCACGGTGCAGACCTATTAGGCGGCGCTGGCCCAACTGGGGGAAACCCTGCTAGCCCAGTGTCTGATGCAGGTGGTCACCATCAACGCCTGGAACCGGATCGCCGTGGCGACCCGGATGGAACACGATCACTCCTGACTCCGACTCCGAGTGAGGGAGAGAAAACGATTGTCAACGGACCCGCACAAGGGCCCGTTTTGTTACGAAGTGTGCCTTCTGGCGCCAGGGGTTGCGACCGTTGTCGGGGGACGGGAAGTTAATCACACATTCGTTTGATTAATTATTTTTTTAATCTTCCCCGAAAAATACCCATCCAGATCAAGGTGTGGAGAAATGACCTGTGAGTCGAAAAGGGGCTGTATGGCTCTTTTTTGATCGCAATGGCGGGTTAAAAACAGACCAGATGGATCTTTTTGGTTAATTGGTGGTCACTTTTGGTGGCGCGAGAGATTAACGGAAGATGAATTGCCGCGGTGTAACTTGAATAAATTGGTCATTGTCAAGGGATTAACATCTGATACCGCTTTCCATCACCTTTTGAACATTTTTGGGATTAATTTTTCATGTTGTTCACATGCCGGTCTGATGCAATAAAATGCTGCATTTTTTTATACCAATAAGCCTTCAAAAGATGAGGACATTGCATGAGACTCTTTGATGTGAAGAGGGGCTTGGGCGCTTTGCTGCTGCTCGCGACCGCCAGCTTGCTGAGTGGCTGCGACATGGCACTGATGAGCCCCAAGGGGCAGGTCGGTATGGAGCAGAAGTCACTGATACTCACCGCACTCGGCTTGATGCTGATCGTGGTGGTGCCGGTGATTGTCATGGCGGTGGCGTTCGCCTACAAATACCGGGCGTCCAACACCAGTGCCACCTATGCGCCGGACTGGGCCCACTCCAACAAGATTGAGGCAGTCGTCTGGACTGTACCCGTCATCATCATCGTCATCCTGGCGGTGATCACCTGGAAAACTTCCCACTCCCTCGACCCCTACAAGCCGCTGGAATCGGACGTCAAACCGGTTCAGGTGGATGTCATTTCCCTGGACTGGAAGTGGTTGTTCGTCTATCCGGAGCTGGGCATTGCGTCGGTCAACGAGCTGGCCTTCCCGGTCAACACCCCGGTCAACTTCCGGGTGACCTCCGACACCGTGATGAACTCCTTCTTCATCCCGCAACTGGGCGGCCAGATCTACGCCATGGCCGGCATGCAGACCAAGCTGCACCTGATTGCCAACGAAGCGGGCGAGTACAAGGGCATCTCCGGCGGTTACAGCGGTGCCGGTTTCTCCGGCATGAAGTTCAAGGCCATCGCGACCCAGGACCAAGCCGGTTTCGACGCCTGGGTAGCCAAGGTGAAGGCCTCTTCCAAGGCCCTGAGCACCATGGATGAGTTCAATGCCCTGGCCAAGAAGAGCGAAAACCACCCGGTGGAGTACTTCGCCAGCGCCGATCCCAAGCTGTTCGTCAACATCATCAACAAGTTCATGGGCGGCATGTCCCATGGTGGTCACGCCACCCCGGCTGCGGGCTCCGCGGATCACGAGGGCATGAACCACGAGGCCATGAACCATGACGCCGCCCCGAAAGCGGGTGCCATGGACCACGAAGGGATGAACCATGAGGCCTCGCAAGAGGACGCCATGGAGAACCAGGCCATGAACCATGACGCCCATGCCGGACACATGGCCATGTCGGCCGACAAGAGTGTGAAAGCAGGATCCGAGGAATAATCGATGTTTGGAAAATTGACACTCGAGGCTATTCCGTACCATGAACCCATCATCATGGTCACGATAGCCGGTATCATTCTGGGGGGCCTGGCCATCGCCGGTCTCATCACTTACTACGGCAAGTGGCAATATCTGTGGAAAGAGTGGCTGACCTCGGTCGACCACAAACGCCTCGGTATCATGTATCTCATTCTGGGCATGGTCATGCTGCTGCGTGGCTTTGCCGACGCCGTGCTGATGCGTGGCCAGCAGGTCATCGCCTCCGGGGGTGGCGAAGGCTACCTGAATGCCCATCACTACGACCAGATTTTCACCGCCCACGGCGTCATCATGATCTTCTTCGTGGCCATGCCGCTGGTGATCGGTCTGATGAACATCGTGGTGCCGCTGCAAATCGGTGCCCGTGACGTGGCCTTCCCCTTCCTGAACAACCTGAGCTTCTGGTTCACCGCCGCGGCCGTGGTGCTGATCAACGTCTCCCTCGGGGTCGGTGAATTCGCCCAGACCGGCTGGCTGGCCTATCCGCCCTTGTCGGGGCTGGAGTTCAGTCCCGGGGTCGGGGTCGATTACTGGATATGGAGTCTGCAGATTTCGGGTCTGGGGACCCTGCTGACCGGCGTGAACTTCTTCGCCACCATCATCCGCATGCGTGCCCCTGGCATGACCATGATGCGCCTGCCGGTCTTCACCTGGACCGCCCTGTGTGCCAACATCCTGATCATCGCCTCCTTCCCGATCCTGACCGTCACCATCGCCCTGCTCACCGCAGACCGCTACCTGGGTACCCATTTCTTTACCAATGACATGGGTGGCAACATGATGATGTACATCAACCTGATCTGGGCCTGGGGTCACCCCGAGGTGTACATCCTGGTGCTGCCGGTGTTCGGGATCTTCTCCGAAGTGGTGGCGACCTTCTGCAAGAAGAAGCTGTTCGGTTACACCTCCCTGGTGTGGGCGACCGTGGCGATCACCGTGCTCTCCTTCATAGTGTGGCTGCACCACTTCTTCACCATGGGGTCCGGCGCCAACGTGAATGCCTTCTTCGGCATCACCACCATGATCATCTCCATCCCGACCGGGGTGAAGATCTTCAACTGGCTGTTCACCATGTACCGCGGTCGCATCGAGTTCACCTCCCCCATGCTGTGGACCGTCGGCTTCATCATCACCTTCACCGTGGGTGGCATGACCGGGGTACTGCTCTCCGTGCCGGCCGCCAACTTCGTGCTGCACAACAGCCTGTTCCTCATCGCCCACTTCCACAACGTCATCATCGGCGGCGTGGTGTTCGGCTGCTTCGCCGGTATCACCTACTGGTTCCCGAAAGCGTTCGGCTTCAAGCTGGATGACGTCTGGGGCAAGCGTGCCTTCTGGTGCTGGATCACCGGCTTCTTCGTGGCCTTCATGCCGCTCTACGTGCTGGGCTTCATGGGCATGACCCGTCGTGTCAGCCAGAACATCGATCCCGAGTTCCACGGCTGGCTGGTGGTCGCCGCCTGCGGCGCCGGTCTGATTGCCCTGGGCGTGCTGTGCCAGGTCATCCAGATCGTGGTCAGCATTCGCGACCGCGAGAAGAACCGCGACCTGACCGGCGATCCCTGGGGTGGCCGTACCCTGGAGTGGGCCACATCCTCTCCGCCGCCGTTCTACAACTTCGCCATCGAGCCGAAGGTCACCGGTCTGGACGCCTTCTGGGAAGCCAAGGCTGACGGCAGCGCTTACAAGAAGCCTGCCCAGTATGCCCCCATCCACATGCCGAAGAACTCCGGTGCCGGTGTCATCATCGCCGCCTTCAGCGTGGTGTTCGGCTTTGCCATGATCTGGCACATCTGGTGGATGGCCATCGCCGGCTTCATCGGCATGATCGCCACCTGGATCATCCACAGCTTCAACGACGATGTGGACTACTACGTACAGGTTGACGAGATCGAGCGCATCGAAGGTCAGCATTTCGACAACATCAACAAGGTGGCTTAATTCCATGGCGACTGACGTACTACATCACTCTCACGGTGCCCATGAGGATGGGCACCACGATGCCGGTGCCACCAAGGTATTCGGTTTCTGGATCTACCTGATGAGTGACTGCATCCTGTTCGCGACCCTGTTCGCGACCTATGCGGTCCTGGTCAACGGCACTGCCGGCGGCCCCACCGGCAAGGACATCTTCGAACTGCCGTTCGTGTTCGCCGAAACCATGCTGCTGCTGCTGAGCTCCATCACCTTCGGGTTCGGCATGCTGGCCATGAACAAGAACAAGGTCGCGGCAGTCAACACCTGGCTGTTCGTCACCTTCCTGCTGGGTGCCGGCTTCATCGCGATGGAAATCTACGAGTTCCATCACCTGATCGTGCACGAGGCGGGCCCGGATCGCAGCGGCTTCCTCTCTGCCTTCTTCACCCTGGTGGGGACCCACGGTATCCACGTGACCAGCGGCCTGGTCTGGATCATCGTGATGATGGTGTCGATCACCAAGAAGGGGCTGACCGAGCGCAACCGCACTCGCCTGATGTGCCTGAGCCTGTTCTGGCACTTCCTCGACGTGGTATGGATCTGCGTCTTCACCGTGGTCTATCTGATGGGGGTCATGTAAATGAGTCATTCCGTTGACAATCACGGCGCCAGCCACGGCAGCGTCAAGTCCTACATGATCGGTTTCGTGCTGTCACTCATCCTGACCGCCGTGCCGTTCTGGATGGTGATGGACGGCTCCGCCTCCCACGCCGTGGTGCTCGGCACCGTGGTCGGCATGGCGGTGGTGCAGATCTTCGTACACCTGGTCTACTTCCTGCACATGAACACCTCCTCCGAGGAGCGCTGGAACCTGGTGGCACTGGTCTTTACCGTGCTCATCATCGCCATCGTGGTCGTGGGTTCCCTGTGGATCATGTACAACCTCAACATCAACATGATGGTTCACTGAGCGGGTTGATGATGATGAAGCAATACCTGCAAGTGACCAAGCCGGGCATCATCTTCGGCAACCTCATCTCGGTTATCGGGGGATTCCTGCTGGCCTCGAAGGGGAGCCTGGATGTGCCCCTGTTCATCCTGACCATGGTGGGGGTGTCACTGGTGGTGGCCTCCGGTTGCGTGTTCAACAACTACATCGACCGGGACATCGACTGCATCATGGAGCGCACCAAGAACCGCGCCCTGGTGCGGGGGCTCATCGCCCCCGGTGTCTCCCTCTGGTATGCGACGGCGCTGGGCGTTGCGGGCATTGCACTGCTCTACTTTGCGGCCAATCCGTTGGCCGCCTTGCTGGCGGTGCTGGGCTTCCTGGTTTATGTGGGGATCTACAGCCTCTACATGAAGCGCCACTCGGTCTATGGCACCCTGGTCGGCAGCCTCTCCGGCGCCGCGCCGCCGGTCATCGGCTACTGCGCGGTGAGCGGGCAGTTCGACTCGGGGGCCCTGATCCTGCTGGCGATCTTCAGCCTGTGGCAGATGCCGCACTCCTATGCGATCGCCATCTTCCGCTTCAAGGACTACCAGGCCGCCAACATCCCGGTGCTGCCGGTGGTGAAGGGGATCCCGGTGGCCAAGCTCCACATCACCCTCTACATCCTGGCGTTCATGGTGCCGACCCTGATGCTGTTCCTCGGCGGCTACGCCGGTTACAAGTATCTGGTGGTGGCCACCGCGGTGAGCGTCTGGTGGCTGGGGATGGCGCTGTCGGGCTACAAGGCGGCGGTGGACGACTCCCTCTGGGCGCGCAAGCTGTTCATGTTCTCCATCGTCACCATTACTTGCCTGAGCGTGATGATGTCGGTGGACTTCCAGCCGGACGCAGCGCCGGTGCTGGTGAGCATGCTGCCCTGATAGTGTGAACTGCACCCCTGAAATGCATGAAATCCAGAGCCGGGAATCTTCCCGGCTCTGCTATTATGGGCGCCGCCCTGCGAGGGGCATCGCCGATTTTTCGGGGCGGCCGGGCGCCTGTCACCCCTTTCTTTCTCTCTTCTTTTTGACTCATCGAGGCCCTCATGAATGATTTCACCATGACGAGGGGCGAGCGACGCGCGACCTGGGCGCTCGGCTCCGTCTTCTCGCTGCGCATGCTCGGCATGTTTATGGTGCTGCCGGTGCTGACCACCTACGGCATGTCCCTGGCGGGCGCCTCCGAGGCGCTCATCGGGCTTGCCATCGGCATCTACGGCATGACCCAGGCCCTGTTCCAGATCCCCTTCGGCCTGCTCTCCGACAAGGTGGGGCGCAAGCCCCTCATCGTTGGCGGCCTGCTGATGTTTGCCCTTGGCAGCGTCATCGCCGCCCTGAGCGACGCCATCTGGGGGGTCATCGTCGGGCGCGCCCTGCAAGGGAGCGGCGCCATCTCCGCCGCCGTCATGGCGCTCCTGTCGGATCTCACCCGGGAGCAGAATCGCACCAAGGCGATGGCCTTCATCGGGGTGAGCTTTGGCATCACCTTCGCCATCGCCATGGTGACCGGCCCCCTCATCACCCATGCCCTGGGCTTGTCCGGCCTCTTCTGGCTCATCGCCCTGCTGGCCCTGGCCGCCATCGCCATGGTGCTCTGGGTGGTGCCGACCCCGGCGGCACACCTGCAAAATCGCGAGTCCGCCATGGTGCGAGGCAGCTTTCGTACCGTGCTCACCAACCCTCGCCTGCTCAAACTCAACCTCGGCATCCTCTGCGTCCACACCCTGCTGATGTCGAGCTTCGTGGCCCTGCCGCCCCTGCTGGAACGTGCGGGCCTGCCCCGTGACAGCCAGTGGCAGGCCTATCTGGTCACCATGCTGATCGCCTTCGTCAGCGTGGTGCCCTTCATCATCTATGCCGAGAAGCACCGCCAGATGAAGCGGGTCTTCATCGGGTGCGTGGTGGTGATGCTGGCCGCCGAGCTGGTGCTCTGGCAGAGCGGCCAGCAGCTGTGGGGTTTGCTCGCCGGGTTGCAGCTCTTCTTCATCGGCTTCAACGTGATGGAGGCGCTGCTGCCGTCTCTCATCAGCAAGGAGTCCCCGCCGGGCTACAAGGGCACCGCCATGGGGGTCTACTCCACCAGTCAGTTCCTCGGGGTCGCCATCGGCGGCAGTCTCGGCGGCCTGCTCTACAGCCTGGGGGGCGGCCCCCTGGTGTTTGGCGGTTGCGCCGCCCTGGCCCTCGCCTGGCTCGGGGTGAGCCTCACCATGGCCGAGCCCCCTTATGTGAGCAGCCTGCGCATCGTGCTGCCGGAAGGGGTCGAGGCCACCCCGGCCCTGGAGCAGCGGATCCGCGCCTGCGAGGGGGTAAGCGACGTGCTGCTGGTGCGCGAGGAGCACTCCCTCTACGTGAAGGTGGACAGCAAGCGCCTGACCCGCAGCGATCTGGAGCGGCTGGTCTCTTTGTGATGGCGGGCTGCGCGGGGCGGCGCAGAGCGCGGGCTGATGGGCGGCTGCTATGCTGAGATCCTCACTCACAGGAGGAACCTCTGATGTCATACGTGGACGGATTCGTGCTCGCCGTGCCGACGGCCAACAAGCAGGCCCTGATCGATCATGCGGGGCAGTTTGACCCCATCTTCCTCGAATACGGCGCCACCCGGGTGCTGGAGTGCTGGGGGGACGACGTGCCTCACGGCAAGCAGACCGACTTTTATCGGGCGGTGGCGGCCAGGGAGGATGAAACCGTGGTCTTCTCCTGGGTGGAGTGGCCGAGCAAGGCGGTGCGGGACGACGCCATGGGCAAGATGATGCAGGACCCCAGGATGGACCCCGCCAATCCCCTGCACCAGACCATGCCGTTTGATGGCGCCCGCATGATCTTCGGAGGCTTCACCACCGTGCTGGAGCTCAAGGGCTGAGACCGGCCATCGGGGCTTCACCCTGGTGGCCGGAGCGCAAGGGCCGATAGCAACACCCAGGCCCGTCAGATGATGAAAAAGCCCGCCAGCCGGCGCAATGCTGTTCAGATAAGCACTTTTTTGACTGATTATTCATAAATTGGATTTGAGTTGAGGGGGCAAGGCTGTGTCCAGTCGATCTTCCTCCAGCCTTTATCCAGCGGGGCTTGCAATAGAAAGAGGGAGGCATCATGCCTCCCTCGCTTTTTTGTCCTGATACTACGTGGACTGGAACTCAAATTCTCTTAAGTGAACAGCATTGCGCCAGCCGGCGGGCTTTTTGCTGGGCGTTATCTCATGGTCGCTCTCCATGGGGGATGTTCAGCCCGGGCGCCAGAAGGGCTTGTCCCCGAGAATGGTGGCCCTGTGCATCACCCGGCGGGCCGGCAGGTAGTCGGCATTGGCATAGTGCTGGGTCACCCTGTTGTCCCAGATGGCGATGTCGTTCTCCTGCCAGCGCCAGCGCACCTGGAACTCGGGGCGGGTGATGTGCTCGAACAGAAAGCCGAGCAGGGCCTCGCTCTCTTTGGGGGGCAGCCCGGGCAGCCGGGTGGTGAACCCCTCGTTGACGAACAGGGCCTGACGGCCGCTCACCGGATGAGTGCGGATCACCGGGTGGCGCAGGGGCGGGTGACGGGCCACGGCCGCCTGCCAGCGCTGGCGCGCCTCCTCGCTGTCATCATGGCGATGGGCCGGGAAGGACTTGGTGAAGTCGTGCTCGGCTTCCAGCCCTGCCAGCAGGGTTTGCAGAGGCGGGGAGAGGGCCGCCAGCGCCGCGATGCCGCTGGCCCAGAGGGTGTCCCCCCCGGTGGGGGGCAGCTGCTTGGCGGCCAGAATGGCCAGTGCCGGGGGCGTCTCGATAAAGGTCACGTCGGTGTGCCAGTTGTCGTTGTCCGGCGGATTGTCATCGTGGGTATCGAGCACGATGATCTCCTCGGCCTCCTCCGTGTGGGGGTAGACGGGGTGGATGTGCAGATCCCCGAAACGGTTCGCCAGCGCCCGCTGGGCTCGCGGGGTGATGGGCTGGTTGCGAAAGAACAGCACCTGGTATTTGAGCAGGGCGCGATGGAGCTGCTCGAACTGCCCCTGGCTCAGGGGCTCGGCCAGATTGACGCCGGCGATGACGGCGCCGATGTGGGGGCCGAGGGGGGTAATGGTCAACTTGTCGGTCATGGTCTTGCTCCATGTCTGGGGGCGTGAAGGCCCGATACCAATAGGAAAGGGGGGCGAAGGAAAGAGGTCAGCCTGTGGCTAATTGTCCTTCTCCATGCCAGGGGGTGAGCCTGCGCTGCAGGGCGCGCAGTCCCAGTTCCAGTACGAAGGCGATCAGGGCGATCACCAGGATGCCCGCCAGCACCACGTCGGTGGCGAGAAACTCGCCGGCGGATTGCACCATGAAGCCCACCCCCCTGGTGGCGGCGATAAGCTCGGCCGCCACCAGGGTGGACCAGCCCACCCCGAGCCCGATGCGCAGCCCGGTCAGGATGTCCGGCAGGGCCCCTGGCAGGATCACGTGCCAGAGCACCTGGGACCGGGATGCGCCCAGCGCCTGCGCTGCCCGCACTCGCACCGCGTTGGCGCTCTGCACCCCCGCCAGGGTCGCCAGGGCCACGGGCGCGAAGATGGCCAGATAGATGAGCAGCACCTTGGAGGTCTCGCCGATGCCAAACCAGATCACCATGAGTGGCAGGTAGGCGAGCGGCGGCACCGGGCGGTAGAGCTCGATGAGGGGATCCAGCACGCCGCGCACCGTGGGGGAGAGCCCCATGGCGATGCCCACCGTGATGCCAAAGAACGCCGCGGCAGCGAGCGCCACCAGGATGCGCCCCAGGCTGGCCCCCAGGTGTTGCCACAGGGTGGCATCCATAAAGCCCGTTGGGCCTGCGATGGTGATGAGCTGTGCCAGCACCCGCTGTGGGGGCGGCAGGAACAGGGGATCGACCCAGCCGAAGTGGGCCACCAGCCACCACAGGGCCAGCAGCACGATCAGGGTGGCGAGGCTCAGGGTCAGACGGCGGGGCAGGGGCCAGCCCGCTGCCCGTGTGTGGGTGACATCCCGTTGCCGGGCGAGGGCGAGAGTCATGCAAAGGCCTCCCGCTCTGCGAACACCCGTTCCAGCACGTATTCACGGCGCTCGATGAAGGCCGGATCGGACTTGATGCTGCGGCAGGGCTCCCCGGCGGCGAAGCGGCGACCGAAATCCAGGGTCATCCGCTCCGTCACCCGCCCGGGGGAGGGGGAGAGCAGCACCAGATCGGTGGCCATGAAGATGGCCTCCTCGATGTCGTGGGTGATGAGCATCACCTGACGCCGGTGCTCGTGCCACAGGCGCAGCAGCAGAGTCTGCATCTGCTCCCGGGTGAAGGCGTCCAGGGCGCCGAAGGGCTCGTCCAGCAGGAGCAGGCGGGGCTGGGTGGCCAGGGCCCGGGCGATGCCGACCCGCTGGCGCTGGCCGCCGGAGAGCTGCCAGATGGCGCGATCGCCGGCCCCCTCCAGCCCCACCTGACGCAGCAGTGCCCGGGCCTGTTCGGTGCGTTCGGCACTGGGCACGCCCGCCAGCTGCAGGCCGAGTGCCACGTTGTCTCGCACGTTTCGCCAGGGCAGCAGCCCCTCGCTCTGGAACACCACGCCGCGCTCGGCGCCGGGGCCGGTGACCGGCTTGCCCTCAAGGCTTATCTGGCCGTGGTGGCAAGGCTCGAAGCCCGCCACCAGGTTGAGGAGGGTCGTCTTGCCCGAGCCCGAGGGCCCCAGCACCACCATCAGCCCCCCCTCGGACAGGGAGAGGTTGATGTTGTCGAGCACCCGCCTGCCGGCGTACTCGGCGGACACATGAGAGAGCTGCAGCATGGTCGTCTCCTTGGATTTACTGGGCCACGGCTTTCACGAAGCGATCGGTCACGAACTGGCGGTAGTCCGAGGCGGCGTTCGCGACCTTGCCCTGGCTCTCGAGGAAGCGGGCGGTGTCGATGATGGTCTGGTTGACGAGGCGCCCGAGCTCGGCGCTCTGGGCCTTCGCATCGAGGTAGGTGTTACCCTTCACCAGCGCGGGAACGTCCGCCTCGGGAACGCCGCTCAGCTTGGCCAGCTTGGCGAGGTTGTCCGGCTTGGTGAGCCAGCCGTCGGGGTTGGCCAGGTAGTCGCGCTGGGCGGCCAGGGTGCTGTTCACGAAGGCCTGCACCACTTCGGGGTGGGCCTTGGCAAAGTCCTTGCGCACCACCCAGACGTCCAGGGTCGGCGCCCCCCAGTCACCCACCTGGGCGGAGTCGGTCAGCACCTTGCCCTCCTTGGTGAGCTGGTTGAGGGCGGGGGCCCAGACATAGGCGCCGTCGATGTCGCCCCGCTGCCAGGCGGCGATGATGGTCGGTGGTTGCAGGTTGACGATCTGCAGCGTCGCGGGGTCGACGTTCCAGTGCTTGAGGGCCGCCAGCAGGCTGTAGTGGGTGGTGGAGGTATAGGGCACGGCGATGCGCTTGCCCGCGAGATCCTCGGGTTTTTCGAGCCCCTGCTTCACCACCAGGGCCTCGGATTCCCCGAGCTTGGAGGCGAGCAGGAACACCTCGATGGGCAGGTTCTGGCTCGCCGCCACTGCCAGGGGGCTGGAGCCGATGTTGCCTATCTGCACGTCGCCGGAGGCGAGCGCCCGTACCACGCTGGCGCCGCTGTCAAACTTGCGCCAATCCACGGTAGCGCCGCTCTCCCTGGCGAAGCTGTTGTCGGCCTGGGCCACCTTGGCGGGTTCGGCGGAGGTCTGGTAGGCCACGGTGACGTCGAGGGCCTGGGCGGACTGGCCGAGCAGCATGGAGGCCGCGAGCCACAGAGAGATGCCTTTTGCTGTCATGATGCACTTCCTTGTTGGGGGTGTTGGAAGCCACATCTTTATCTGAACATCCCCGGGGGCGAAGGAACGAGAAGGGTGTTCTCATGCCGTTTGGTTCTTAGAAAAAGAACGGTAAATCAATGATCTGATTGAGATATGCCAGAAAGTGGATAGCTTGCTCACCCGCCGTCTATCGGGTGGCTGACGCAAGGGGCCAAGGGTCGGCCCCCAGGGGCCGGCAGGTGCGTGCGGGGGTAGGCCAACAGGGAGGGCAGAGGGGGGCAGTGACTGGTAGGGGGAAGGGAGGAAAAGGCCCCGCCAGGGTGGCGGGGCCGGGGGATCAGCGCTCCACCAGCGGGGCCGAGCGGTAGCTCCACAGGCCATAGGTGCGCAGGGCGTCCCGGTAGATGCCAAGCAGCTCCTCCGGGCTTGCCTTGGCCAGGGCCGAGAGGGGCTTGTCCGGGTAGGCGACGCTGTCGATGCGGATGTTCGCCGGGCCGCTCTGCCAACAGGCGATTTCCAGCAGGGTCTGGCCCCGGCGCACATGGCTCGCCGAGCTCACCAGGGTGGCGAACTCAATCTCGTGGCGGGCGAGGGCATAGCCGCTGTAGAGGGCGTTCTCCACCGTGCTGGTGGCGTAGTTCTCCTCGATGATGCGGGAGCGGTCGATGCCCTTTTTCGCCAGCCAGTCCGCCATCAGCTTGCCCTCGGTCTGGCGGTTCTGGGGCACGCCGCCGGTGAGGATGACGAGGGCCGCCGGATCGGCCTGGGCCAGGGCGCGGGTGGTCTCGAGGCGTCTCAGCAGGATGTCGTGCATGGAGCCATCGGGATTGAGGGCATAGCCCAGGGTGACGATGGCGCGGCGCCCCTTCTTCTCGCCCCGTCCCTGACGCTCCTTGAGGGGGGTGGCGACCATCCTGTCCACGGTGGCGAACAGTCGCTGCAAGTCGGCGGCGCGACCGGCATTGAGCTCGCCGACCCGCTTGAGATAGCCATCGGATTTGGCCTGGTTGCCCTTGAAGCGCTGCCAGGTGGCCAGATAGGTGTTGATGTCCAGATCGTCCGGGGCGGCGGTGAGGGCCTGCTCGAACAGGGCGATGGCCCTGTCCACGTTGCCGTTGTAGATCTGGGCGTTGGCCGCCGAGATAAGCAGATCGGTGCGATAGGGCTCGAGCTGGTGGGCCTCCAGCAGCAGGGTGGTCACCTGCTCCATGTTGCTCGGCATCTTGGCGGTGAAGCCCGCATCGGAGACCCGGGCGGGGGAGTGGAAGATGCGGGCGGCGTCTGCCAGCAGCTGATCCACCACCTGGCGCTTGCTGATGAACTGCTCGTAATTCTGCTCCTTTTGCAGGGAGCGCACCGGGGCGGCCCAGGCATCGGATGAGACAACGAGCGGCAGCGTCAGCAGGCTGGTGAGGGTCAGGGCAATCGCGGTTTTCTTCATCATGGGGCTCCCTCTGGGGTGCGGGGCGCGATGCCTTGGCTCGTCCCCTGAATGCTTTTCCAATAAAAACAGATGCTTGGTTTGCTGCTTACTCTACTCCCTTCCCGATGAAAAAAACGTGAACCGTTCCGGTTATCCCGATGGCCCCCCTCAGCGCAGCCCCAGACGCGCCTGCAGGAAGGCCAGCCAGGCCTCCACCTTGGCGGGCAGGTGGCGGCGCTTGGGATAGACGCACCAGATGCCGTGCTCGGGCAGGGCATGGTCTGGCAGGACGGGCACCAGCCGCCCGATGGCGAGATCCCGCGCCACGATGAAGTCCGGCATGTTGCCGATGCCAAGTCCCGCCAGCAGCGCGGTGTGGATGGCATCGCTGTTGTTGACCTCGAAATTGCCCCTGGGGGTGATGGCCACCTCTCCTTCGGGCCCGTGCAGCCGCCACTGGGTGCCGCCGCGAAACAGGGAGTAGAAGAGGCAGTTGTGGCGCTCGAGATCCGCCGGGGTGCGGGGCGTGCCGGCCTGCGCCAGGTAGGCGGGGGCGGCGCACAGGGTGCTGAGACAGGGGGCGAGGCGGCGGGCGACCAGGCTCGAATCCTCCAGCTCGCCGATGCGCACCGCCACGTCGAACCCCTCGGCCACCAGATCCTGCCGGGCGTCGCTCATCTCCAGCTGCAACTGCACCTCGGGGTGAAGGGCGAGAAACTCGGGGACAAGGGGGGCGATGTGGCGCCGGCCATAGACCATGGGCACCGTCACCCGCAGCAGGCCGCGGGGGGCCGATTGCAGGGCGCCGATGGCATCTTCCCCGTCGCTGGCCAGGCGCACTGCATGGCGCACCGTCTCGAAGTAGCGCTCCCCCGCCTCGGTGAGGGTGAGGGAACGGGTGGTGCGATAGAGGAGCTGGCAGCCGAGGGCCTGCTCGAGCTGGCTCACCTTCTTGCTCAGCACCGACTTGCTGAGGCCGAGCTGACGGGCGGCGCCGGAGAAGGTGCCCGACTCCACCACGGCGACGAAGGCGGGGAGCAGGGCGAAGGCTTCCTGGTTCATGTTGTTCTCGATATGGAAACAATGTTGTTCCAGAAGGGTAGATTATCCCCAAATCAAAAACAATTTACCCTGCTCGTCAGTTCAACCAAGGAGCAACCCCATGATCCCCCCGCTTGTTGACCGCGGCCCCGGCCGCCCCGCCCTCGGCCAGACACTTGGCCAGACCCTGGGTGCCCTGGCCGCCTTCGCCGCCGGCCTGCTACTGGCGCTGATGATCGCCCAGAACGGCGCCCTGTCCCGCGCCACCGACCCCTGGCTCGCGAGCTGGCTGGCCCACGGGGTCGGCAGCCTGGTGGCCGGGCTCCTGTGGTGGCTCTCCCCAAGGCCCCCGACGCCGGAGGCGGCCCCGCTCTGGGCCTGGCTCGGCGGTCTGCCGGGGGCGCTCACCGTGGTACTGGCGGCCCTGTGCCTCAACTCGCCCCTCGGCATGGCGGGCACCCTGGCCTGCGATGGCCTCGGCTGGCTCGGACTGGCTCGCCGCCGCCCCTCGGGAAAAGACGCGCTCGCCGCCCTGCTGGTGATGGCCGGCGCACTGCTTATCGTGCTGCGTTAGGAGAGACACCATGACCCTATTGATCCTGCTGGGACTGCTGAACGGCGTGGCGGTGAGCCTGTCGCGCACCCTCAATGGCCGCCTCGCCAGCGCCCGGGGCGCCATGACGGCGTCGCTGGCCAACCACCTGCTCGGCTTCGGGCTGCTCGGCGTCCTGCTCATCCTCAAAGGGGCACCCTGGGAGCGGCTCGCCGGGCTCGATCCCTGGCTGCTGCTCGGCGGGGTGCTGGGGGCGCTGTTCGTCGCCATCAGCAGTTGGGCCATCGGCCGGATCGGCGCCCTGGCCTGCGCCCTGCTCATCGTCACGGGCCAGCTGGCGGGAGGCGCACTGCTCGATGCCCTGGCCGGACGGCTGGCCGCAAGTGATCTGCTCGGCATCCTGCTGGTGCTGGCGGGGGCTGCGCTGCAACGCTGGCAGGGCGGCAAGTCGCGCTCCCGAGGGTGAGTGATGCGGTGATGGTCTGGGTAAACCGGCAGGGATGACAAGAGTGTCGCCCTGCCTGGATGCCAAAGGCGGCTCTCCTGTCGGCTCAGGGCCCAGATGAAAAGGAAAAGGCGAAAGAAAGGGAGGGAAAGGAAGAAACAGGAAGGCAACAGAGAGCAATGAAAGAGAGGCGCCTGTCACCCTGGGCCGCCCTCAACAGCAGAACACCGGCGCAAGGCCGGTGTTCTGAACAGCATGGCGGCGGGCCCGACGGGGCGCGCGGTCAGGGCGGCTTAGGCGTAGAAAGCCTCGACGGTGCCCTTGACGGTGATCAGCATGGGGTTGCCGTAGCGATCCTTGGCCTTGGGGGAGGGGATCTTCACCCAACCTTCGCTGATGCAGTACTCCTCGACATTGGTGCGCTCCTTGCCGTTCACGCGAATGCCGATCTCGTGCTGGAAGCACTCCGCCACATGGTGCGGGCTGCGCGGGTTGGCCGCCAGACGGTCGGGCAGTGCAGGTTTGTTGTCGCTCATTTTATTTACCTGAGTGTGATAAAAAGTGGGTCATTGTAGGCAATGCCCGTCATGGGCTCAAGGCTGGGTTGCGTCCCATGGGGGGGACTAGGTCTGGCTACAGTTGCAGCTCGGGCAACAGCGTCGCCTGCGCCTGAAAATGGTGGCAACGGTGCTCAACGTCGTCTCTGTAACGTGCCAGATAAGCCAGCTCGGCGGGATTGTCTGTCTCAACCAGGGCGATGGCGGCATCAAGCTGATGCAGTATGTCGCTGGCCATCTTGTGCAAGGTCTGCTGCAACAGGCGTTTGGGCAGCTCGCATGCCTCGGCCATCTCCAGCAACTGCCATGCGTTGACCGCCTCGGGAGCAAACTCGTCGCCTATGGCCATGGCCAGATGCTGGTTGAACTCGGGGTAAAGCCCCACATTGACCAGATCGTACCAGGGGGTGGGCATCAGCCCTGCTTTTGATACGAAGAAGCTGTAGTTCTTGCCGTGGGCATCGTGGTTGTTGACGCAGAGGTTGAAGAGCAGCCATTGCAGCATGTCCAGTCTGGCCTGCGCCGGATTGACACAGAGGGCGCTGAGACTGAACAGCCGTGGCAGGCTCACCCCTTCCCGAATATGGGCCACGTCCCGCCCGTCACCGAAGTTGCGTTCATATTTTCGGGCGACGGGAAACCCCAGCCCCTGACAGGCATCGATCATGTGACGACGGCGCACCCTCAAGCCATCCTCGTCAAGGCGCCGATCGAACCGTTCCACCAGCAAGCTTCGGTGGGACTTATCGCCTTGGCCGACCCTGTGCAGTTCGACCCGCGCCACCGGCATGCCCAGCAGTGCGGCCAGTCGCATGGTCACGAACTCATTGATCACCAGATGAGGGTGATGCTCGAACTTGAGGAGGTGGGTGGAACAGAGCTCGCCCTCGCCAAATCCCAGCGTCCCCTCGAGTCGCAGCAGGTTGAGCTTGGCCTGCACGCCCGCAACCGAGAGGCGGGGGCGACCATCCCAGACTTCCAGCGGCCAGATCTCGGGCTGATCGAGGCGCAGCAACAGCTCTTTCGGGGTGATGGGGCGAAAATGGGTGGGGACGTCGGGCTCTGCGGGCAGGGTAAAGGTGACCGCCCCTGAGACATCGCGACCGATGCCGTGGATCAGGGCAAAGAGATTGCTGCGCGAAACGGAGAGCGCCTCAATCAGGTGCTCCAGCCCGCGATTTTCAGGCAGCAAGTTGCCGAGATACGCCCGGATCTGGGCGCTGCTGGCCGAACCATCCAGCGCCAGCGGCGGGGAGAGCGGGAAGCCACGCGCCTGCCACTCAGGTGTATAGCCGAGCTGAAACGCATCCCGGCTGGAGTCATATTCGAGATGGCCGATCAGCTGGTTACCCAGCCGAAGTTCCAGCCGATGGTGCTCAGAACCACCCATCATCACCGACCTCGGGTTGGCTGTTGCCGCTCGCTACCTGTGAGCCCATTTCCTGCACCAGTTGCAAGCGCAGCCCCAGCGCCTTCATCACCTGCAACAGGGTCGAGAGGTAGACATCCCCCCCTTTTTCAATCTTGATCAGGGTCTTCTTGGAGATACCGCACAGTGAGGCCGTCACCTCCTGGGTCATCCTGGCGGCTTTGCGTCTCTCGCGGATCGCCAGCCCCAGCGAGGCGGGATCCAGTGCTTTCGGGCCGGTTTGCAACGATGCGTCTGCCATCATGATCACGAAAAAAAGTGTAGGTTGTTACACCTTAACTCATGGTAAGAGCAAACAGCAATTAAAAGTGTACGATAGTGCACTTTTGATGGTTCTGGTACTGGTTGCAAGATAAAAGTGTAGAGGAGTCTACAAAGCTGTTGGCGATTCACATAGTTACAACACTATCTCCTCCACAGTGGAGTAGGGACTAGTGTCTGGATGTATGGAGTTAAATCCGATCACATCGTAAGTCAATTTTTAATAAAGATTCATATGGTAATGCCGATAGTAATTGAAGACTAGATTGAATCTTAGACTCTGCGGCAAGGACACTATGTTACTCTCAATTCGCACCAATAGTACTGCAATAGCTGCACAACGTAATCTTAGTAGTCTGATGGGGTCTTTTGACTCATCTCTCAAGCGTTTATCTTCGGGCTTGCGTATCAACAGCGCAGCAGATGATGCTGCGGGACTTCAGATCAGTAATCGTCTGACAAGCGAAATCAATGGTAGCAATGGAGCGATTCGAAATATCAATGATGCCATCTCCGTTATCAATGTTGCTGATGGGGCAATGGACGAGTCGATGAATCTCATGCAGCGTATGCGTACACTTGCTCTGCAGGCTGGTAGTGGCATCAATTCGGCAGATGACCGGGCAGCACTCAATATGGAGTTCCAGCAGATGCGTTTGGAAATGGATCGGATCGCAACCAAGACAACTTTTGCTGGACAGAGCCTATTGGCCGGGACATATGAAGGGGTGTTTTCTATAGGAGCTTATGCTGGTCAAAACATGGTCATCACAGATATGAATGCGCAAACCAAAAACCTTGGAGAAATGGTTTGGCAGTCTCGCAGTCCAACCAGCAGTAAACCTGGTGCTCACAGCATTGATGGTCTTCAGTTAGGTGCCCAACCTATCACACTCAACGGCGTGACGTTCGACACAAACTATCCAACGCTAGAAGCGTTTGTTGCTGACATCAATAGCACTAGCTTCCCAAATAACCAGAGCCCGATAGAAGCTGTACAGCACCCATTCTCGGTAAGATCGTCAATCGATCTGTCCACTCTTCCTTCCTATATCGATATCGAAGGACAGACGGTGGATTTGACAACGGGCATCGACATGACTGGCTGGGATCCTGTGAACCCCACGTCGGAAAATAGTTGGTTGATGGCAACGGTCGTCCATCGGATCAACATTGCGGCACAATCTGCAGGTCTTGGATTTTCCGTCAGTGGTTCGTATAACAACAACCCTGCTAATAATCAGCTTACGATATATAGCTCTCAAGGAAATAGCCTTACTCTGGCAAATGGCAGCATTCATCCACCCCGGGAATTCAGATAATAAGTGCGACACTCATGGATGAATGGCGAGAGGTGGCCAACTGCTGATTGGTGGTACCCTTCTGCTCGCCAAAGTAAAAGCAGTATCACCATGAGCTATCAGCAGTTGACCGAGGGGCAACGATACCAGTTATCGGTGCTTCGCGCACAGGGGATGTCCATCCTTGCCACCGCA
>NZ_JAPCIY010000074.1:0-21059 GCF_027707645.1 Aeromonas sp. QDB30
ACCAGCGGGGCTGACGCCCCGGCGAAATTCCCCTCCCACCTACGTCGGAGGGAGTCCCCTTTCGCATTTAAGATGGCATTATCGTCATTCACGATATTCCATATGAAATTGCCAAGCACCGTAATCACCCCCACCAGGACGCCATTCACGTGGCAGGCTGGGTCAGCCTGTTCACCCTGCACGTGCTCTGGCCCTTCCTCTGGATCTGGGCCACGATTTATCGCCCCGATCGCGGCTGGGGCTTCTCGCAACGCCTACAACATGACGAGACAGAGATCAGCGCACTCAAAGAGGAGCTGGCAGCACTGCAGGCTCGCATGACCACGCTCGAACAGACCGACAAATAGGTAACGCCCCATGGACCTGCTACTTATTCTCACCTATACAGCCCTCTGCATAGGTATTTTCAAGATCTTCAAGATCCCGCTCAACAAGTGGACCGTGCCGACCGCCGTACTGGGTGGCGTCATCATCATCGGCACACTCATCATGCTGATGAACTACAACCACCCCTATTCCGAGCTGGCTCGCAACTATTATGTCTCCACCCCGGTCGTGCCCCTGGTCAAGGGGCGTGTCACCGACGTCCCGGTCAAGCCCAACCAGCCGGTCAAGAAAGGGGATGTGCTGTTTCGCATCGACGCTGAGCCCTTCCAGGAGAAGGTCGCCAGCCTGACGGCGCGCCTCGCCTCCAACACCGATTTTCTGAAGGCTCTGGACGCCCGCCTGCGATCCGCCAGCCTGGACAGGGATCGCGCCCAGGAGCTGATGCGACGGGGCATCGGCAAACAGCGCGACCTCGACGTCACCCAGGCCAACGTGGATGACATCGTCGCCCAAATTGATCAGCAGAAAGCGACCCTCAATGACCTGGGTGCCCAGCTCAACATCGCCAAGTACGATCTGGAGCAGACCGTGGTCTACGCCCCGAGTGACGGTCATGTCGTACAACTGGCATTGCGCCCGGGCATGATTGCCGCCCCCTTCATGTTCCGCCCCGTGATGACCTTCATTCATGAAGATGCCAATGCCTATGTCGGCTGGTTCTGGCAGAACAGCATGCAGCGGCTCAAGGCGGGTGACGAGGCCGAAGTCGTGCTCGACGGCATTCCGGGCCGCATCTTCAAGGCCAAGGTGCAGTCCGTTATCCCGGCCATGGCACCGGGCAATATCCAGGCACAGGCGGGTCTTATCGATCAGACCTCGGCACAGGTACCGGGTCGCCTGCCCATCGTGCTCGAGATCACCGATCCCGAATGGGCAAACTACCAGGTGATCGCGGGTTCCAGCGGTCAGGCCGCCATCTATACCGAGCACTTCCACCACGTGGCCATCATGCGCAAGATCCTGATGCGCATGGGTAGCTGGCTCAACTACCTGTTCCCCTTCCACTGAGGTCCCTGACCTGCACGGGCCGGCATCCTGCCGGCCCGCTTCCTGTCAGCACGCCCCCTTCGCTGCATTTTCCCCGCAAGATCCCTATAATGGCGCCATCTTGCACCACAGCCGTTCCCCATGTTCGTTCTCAGACCCTATCAAACCGACGCGGTCAACGCCGTCATCAGCCACTTTCGCAAACACCCGGATCCCGCCGTGGTGGTGCTGCCCACCGGGGCCGGCAAAAGCCTGGTGATCGCCGAACTGGCCCGCAAGGCCCGTGGCCGGGTGCTGGTGCTGGCTCACGTCAAGGAGCTGGTGGAGCAGAACCACGCCAAGTACGAGGCCTGGGGACTCCGGGCCGACATCTTTGCCGCGGGGCTCGCACGCAAGGAGGCGAGCGCCCAGGTGGTGTTTGGCTCGGTGCAGTCGGTGGCGCGCAATCTGGATGCCTTCGACGGCGCTTTTTCGCTGCTCATCATCGACGAGTGCCACCGGGTCTCGCTCGATGACGACAGCCAATACCATCAGGTGATCGAGCATCTCAAGGCCGCCAATCCGGCCCTCAAGATCCTCGGGCTCACCGCCACCCCCTATCGGCTGGGGCTGGGCTGGATCTACCGGCGCCACTACCACGGCATGGTCAAGAGCCACGGCGAGCGGCTGTTCGGTGACTGCGTGTTCGAACTGCCCCTGCGCTTCATGGTGAAAAACGGCTACCTGACCCCGCCGCGCCTGGTGGACGCCCCCATCGTCCACTACGACTTCAGCAAGCTGGTGCCGCGGGAAAACGGCCTGTTCAGCGAGGCGCAGCTCAACGGCGAGATCAAGCGACAGGAGCGGGTCACCCCCCATATCCTGAGCCAGGTGCTGGAGTATGCGGCCGACCGGCAGGGGGTGATGATCTTCGCCGCCACCGTCGAGCATGCCCGGGAAATTCATGGCCTGCTCGGTGCCAGAGACCAGCAGGCCGCCCTCGTCACCGGCGAGACGCCGGGACCGGAGCGCGACGCTCTAATCAGTGCCTTCAAGGCGCGCGAGCTCAAGTTTCTGGTCAACGTGGCAGTGCTCACCACCGGCTTCGATGCCCCCCACGTCGACCTCATCGTGATGCTGCGCCCCACCGAATCGGTGTCGCTCTATCAGCAGATTGTGGGACGGGGCCTGCGCCTCTCACCCGGCAAGAGCGATTGCCTGGTGCTCGACTACGCAGGCAACAACTTCAACCTGTTTGCCCCCGAAGTGGGGGAACCCAGGCCCCACGCCGGCACCGAGCCGGTTCAGGTGCCCTGCCCCGCCTGCGGCTTTGCCAACACTTTCTGGGGCAAGACCGACGAGGATGGCAAGGTGGTCGAACACTACGGCCGCCGCTGTCAGGGACTGTTTGAAGATGACGAGGGCAACCGCGAGGAGTGCGACTACCGCTTTCGCGCCAAGATCTGCCCAGGTTGCGGTGCTGAAAACGACATCGCCGCCCGCCGCTGCCAAAGCTGTGACCAGCTGCTGGTGGACCCTGACGACAAGCTCAAGGAGGCCCTCAATCTCAAGGACTGCATGGTGATCCGCTGCGCCGGTTTGACCCTGAGCCCTGGGCGCGGCAAGCAGGGGGAGCGGCTGGAGGTGACCTACCACGACGAGGATGGCCTGACCCTGACGGAGTACTTCCCCTTTCACTCCCGGGGTGCACAGCGCTTGTTTCAACAACGCTTTGTGCGTCATCATTGGCCCGCCCCGGGCCTGGAGCCCGAATTCACTACCCTGGCGAGCGTGATGCTCGCGGCAGACCAGTTCCGTCACCCGGATTTCGTCATCGCCCGCAAGTCGGGACGCTTCTGGCAGGTGAAGGAAAAAATATTCGATTACGAGGGGCGTTACCGGACTGCCAACGCCCCGGCCTGACCCCATGGCAGGCGATACCCGGCAGTCACCCGGTTTGATTATCGGGGCGGTTTCTGATGCCGCCCTTTCGTTCAGTTAGAGGATCCTATGCAGCGGCTGTTGATTGGTTTTTGTGCTCTCTTTTCTCTGGCGGTCCAGGCCGCCCCGCTGACCCCGCCCAAGGGGGGCCAGTACGCCGTCATCGTACAGGGTAACAACGGGGTGGAATTTGCCCGTCACGCCGATGACATGATAGCCCCCGCCTCCACCATGAAGGTGCTCACCGCGCTCGCCGCCCGCCTCGAACTCGGTGCCGACTTCCGCTTCGCCACCGACATCCAGGCCCAGCCCGGCGCCAAACAGGGCACTACCATCAACGGCGACATCTGGATCAACTTCGTCGGCGACCCGACCCTGTCGCGCATGGATCTGGTTGCCCTGTTCAAACAGTTGGGCGTCACCCGCATTCAGGGCAACGTCTATGTCAACACCGGTGCCTACAACGGCTATGAGCGTGGCAACGGCTGGTCCTGGGGGGATCAGACCCTCTGTTTCGCCGCTCCCGTCTCCTCGGTCATCATCGACAAGAACTGCGCCTACGGCACCATCACCGCCACCCAGATTGGCAAGCCTGCGGTGGGCAACGTGGCCACCGGCGTGCCCATCGGCATCGGCGCCGACAACGTGGAGGTGATGAGCTATGGCGACATGGCGCGTCAGTTCTGTGCTCTGGAAGTAGACATGGCCAAGGGCAACTTCTACGAGCTCAAGGGCTGCATCACCCCGAACAAGGAGCCACAAGGGCTGCGCTTTGCCATCCATGACGTGGAGGCCTGGGGCTGGGACAACATCCGCTGGGCCATGAACCGCGCCGGGATCAGCCACGACGGCCTGCTGCGGGTCACCCATCAGGCCCCTGTCGGTGCCCAGACCCTGGCGACCCACTACTCTGTCTCCCTGCCGGTGATGCTCGCCAAGATGTTGAAAAAGTCCGACAACCTCTACGCCGATACCTTCCTCAAAACCGTGGGGCGTCACTACTACAACAAGCCGGGCAGCTATCGCAGCGGCACCATGGCGGTGCGCGCCATCCTGACCAAGCACGGCATTGACCTTGGCAACGCCACCCTGGCCGACGGCTCCGGCCTCTCCGCCCACAATCTCATCAGCGCGCGCCAGATGTTGTCGGTGCTTAACTTCATCCAGAAGAACGATGCCGAGCTCGACTTCATCAAGCTGCTGCCAAGCTCCCAGGTGGACGGCACCCTGGCCTGGCGACGCAGCGTCACCGCCCCCATGATGAAGAACAAGGTGCACGCCAAGACGGGCACCATCACCGGCACCTCGAACCTCGCCGGCTTCATCGACACCGCAAGTGGCCAGCGCAAAGCCTTCGTGATGTTCCAGCGCGGCCTGTCGCAAGACCCCGCCACCCACGAGCGCTATCGCGCCAGCAAGGCCCCCTGGCCCTGGACCGTCTTCGAAAAAGGCGTGCTGGAGAGCATCTACCAGCAGCAGCCCATCCAGATCGCCGAGCAGTGATGAACGATATAGGTGGCCTTGCCAGCAAGGCGGCCCCCATTCCCCGACCTTGGGGCGAAACAGGGACGCTGGCGCCGTCATCAGCAGTGGGCGCAATCGGAGATGGCGAACGTAAGCATCGCTATTTTCAGCTTTGACTGACAGGGCGCCACGGCTATGCTGTGCCCAGCCTCATCTCAATGGCCTTCTTCAACGGCTTGTTTAATGGAGAGAAAAGATGTTTGTAGAGATTTTTGGTCGTCCCGGTTGCCCCTATTGCGTGCGTGCCAAGCAGATTGCCGAGCAACTGACCGAGGAGCGCGATGACTTCGAGTTCCGCTACGTGGATATCAACGTGGCCGGGCTGACCAAGGACGATCTCGCCGCCAAGGCGGGCAAGCCGGTCACCACTGTGCCGCAGATCTTCCTGGATGAGCAGCACATCGGCGGCTGCACCGATTTTGAGGCCTATGCCAGAGCCAATCTGGGTCTGTAAGCCCCGACACCATGAAAAAAGGCGCCTCTGGCGCCTTTTTTCATGTCGCCAAGCCTGCCTCAGGCCACCGGCGTGAAGCGGCTCACCACCTGTCCCTGATGTTCAATCCACTCCATGAACATGGCGACGGGGCGGGCATAGACCTGACCATCCTGTTCGGATTGATAGATCACCAGCTGCTCCTGGGTTTCGGTGTGCAAGGCCAGGGCAAGAACCTGGTAATAGCCCCCCTTGAAATGGCGGTAGCGACCGGTGGCGGGTGCCTGCATGAGTGAACCTCGAGAGCGGGAAGATGAGCCCCTGTGCCTGCGTGCTCCCCTGGCAGACCGACGGGTCGGGGCCTTTTTTACCCCAGCCAATCGTGCCAGATGGGGGAGATATTTCAATACACTCATGTTGCTTTATGAATCTGCCCCTCATCTTTCACTGATCTACCAAAGAGAGGCAAACGATCATGCTGAATTTAACATTTCAACAACCCTGTTTCAGGGGTAAATATCAGGGATTTATTCCATAAATTAGATTGTTCTAGCATTCAATTCTGTGAAGAATAGGGGCAGAGAAATTTGATACTAAAAACAGCTTTTCTGCCAACGCGCCCCACGGGGAAGGAATCACGCTCACCATGTTCACTATCGACAAGTCGCACAAGCTCGACGATGTCTGCTATGACATCCGCGGCCCGGTGCACAAAGAAGCTCGCCGTCTCGAAGACGAAGGTCACCGCATCATCAAGCTCAACATCGGCAATCCGGCCCCGTTTGGCTTCGAAGCACCGGAGGAGATCATCAAGGATGTGATCCTCAACATGCCCCAGAGCCAGGGCTACTGCGACTCCAAGGGGCTCTTCTCCGCCCGCAAGGCGGTGATGCAGTACTACCAGCAAAAAGGGATGCGCAAGGTCGACATCGACGACATCTACATCGGCAATGGTGCGAGCGAGCTCATCGTGATGGCGATGCAGGCGCTGCTCAACAACGGCGACGAGATGCTGGTGCCCTCCCCCGACTACCCGCTCTGGACCGCGGCCGTCACCCTCTCCGGTGGCCATGCGGTGCACTACCGTTGCGACGAAGGGGCTGACTGGTATCCGGATCTCGACGACATCCGCGCCCGCATCACCCCGCGCACCCGCGGCCTGGTGCTGATCAACCCCAACAACCCGACCGGCGCCGTCTACGGCAGCGAGTTCCTGCTGGAGGTGATCGAGATCGCCCGCCAGCACAACCTCATCATTTTCGCCGACGAAATTTACGACAAGATCCTCTACGACGACATCTCCCACACCAGCGTCTGCACCCTGTGCGACGATGTCATGGTGGTGACCTTCAACGGCCTCTCCAAGGCCTACCGCGCCTGTGGCTTCCGCCAGGGCTGGATGGTCATCACCGGTCCCAAGGGCCGTGCCAAGGGCTACATCGAGGGGCTGGAGATGCTGGCCTCCATGCGGCTTTGTGCCAACGTGCCCATGCAGCACGCCATCCAGACCGCCCTGGGTGGCTACCAGAGCATCAACGAGCTGATCCTGCCGGGGGGCCGCCTGCGTCGCCAACGGGACAAAGCCTGGGAGCTTTTGAACGAGATCCCTGGGGTCTCCTGCGTCAAGCCCAAGGGGGCGCTCTACATGTTCCCGCGCCTCGACCCCAAGGTGTACGACATTCGCGACGACCAGAAGATGGTGTTCGACCTGCTGCAGCAGGAGAAGCTCCTGCTGGTGCAAGGCACCGGCTTCAACTGGCCTGCACCGGATCACTTCCGCCTGGTGTTCCTGCCCCGGGAAGAGGAGCTGGAAGAGGCCATCGGCCGTCTCGCCCGCTTCCTCAAGGGCTACAAGCAGTAAGCAAGGCTCATGAAAAAGGCTCCCGTGGGAGCCTTTTTGTTGTCTGTCGTTTTCTATCCGTGCCATCAGCCGTGCAGCAGGGCACCGGCTACCAGCACCGCCATGGTGATGAGGGCCACCCCGATGATGAAGGGCAGCACCCAGCGCACGAAGCGATCATAGGGGATCCTGGCGAGCGCCAGCCCCGCCACCAGATGGGCTGCTGTGGGGGCGAACAGGTTGATCCAGCCGGAGGCGGACTGATAGGCGGTGATCACCAGATCCCGCGAGATCCCGGAGAAGTCCGCCAGCGGCCCCATCAGCGGCATGGAGACGGTCGCCAACCCCGAGGTGGACGGGATGAAGAAGCTCAGGATGATGTGCACCAGATAAGCCATCAGGATGAAGACCGACGACGACAGCCCGCTCACCAGCCCCTCGGCCCAGTGCAAAATGGTGTCGATGATGACGCCATGTTCCATCACCACATAGATGCCGCGTGCCACCGCCACCACCAGCGCCACCCCGATAAGATCCCGAGCGCCGCTCAGGAAGGTCGCCACATAGTTGGACTCCGGCATCCGGTTGATCAGCGCGATCAGAATGGAAGCAGTGAAACACAGGGTGGAGAGCTCGTCGAACCACCAGCCCAGGGTAGGCAGCAGATCGATGCCCAGATCTGACCAGGGCACCACCGCATAGATCATCAGCAGGAAGGTGCCGAAGAAAACCAGCATGGTGAGCTTCTGCTTGCCGCTGAAGGCGAGATTGCCGCTCTTCATCTGGGAGAACTCGTCGTCATAGGCGATGTCGGCCAGCACGGAGCGGGACTTGTCCTGCTGCACCTGCTTGGCGTAGCGCATCACGAACCAGGAGGCGAAGATCACCAGCAGCAGCCACTGCACAACCCTAAGGCCAATCCCCTCACCGATGGGAATGCCGGCAAAACCGGAGGCGATGCCGGTAGCAAACGGGTTGACGGTGGAGGCGAGCACCCCGACCCCGGAGCCAAGCAGGATAATCCCGGCCGCCACCATGCGATCAAAGCCCGCCGCCATCATCACCGGCACGATCAGTGCCCAGAAGGCCACCGTCTCCTCCGCCATGCCGAAGGTGGAGCCGCCGAGGGCAAACAGGGCGATCAGCACGGGGATAAGCAGCCGCTCGCGCCCGGCAAAGCCGCGCACGATGGCCCCCACCCCGGCATCCAGCGCCCCGCTCTGCATGGTCACCGCCAGGAAACCACCGATGATGAGCACGAACAGCGCCACGTCGGCTGCCTTGTGAAAGCCCTGGATGGGCGCCTTGAGCACATCGAATACCCCCTGGGGTTGGGAGGGGAGCTCGGTGTAGCTGCCGGGCACCGGCAACAGTCGCTCATCGCCGCTGTAGTCGGCCACGGCGGCTGCCGCCACCGGCTGCTGGGTCTTGGCCGTCACGTAGTTGTATTTGCCCGCCGGCAGCACCCAGGTCAGGGCCGCCATCAGGGCGATGATGATGAAAAGCAGGGTATAGACAGTGGGGAGTTGGCGCTTTTTGGGCGCTTCATGTGGAGTGGTCATAGCTTCCGTACCTCGGCAATGCCGTCTGTGATCCGGACAGCGCAAGCCTAGCGGGTTTGTTCGGGGAAAAAGGTGATCGCGGATAATAAACCTGAGGCAACAGGTTGAGTCTGCTGCAAAAAAAACAGGGCCCCGCAGGGCCCTGTCTGTGCTGACGACCGACTTACAGCTCGACCACGTCGAATTGCACGTCCGGATTCACGTCCGCATCGTAGTCCACTTCGTCCAGGCCGAAACCGAACAGGCGCAGGAACTCCTGCTTGTAGCCGGTGTAGTCGGTCAGTTCACTGAGGTTCTCGGTGGTGATGGAGGGCCAGAGATCACGGCAGGTCTGCTGCACGTCTTCACGCAGTTCCCAGTCATCCATGCGGATGCGGGCCTGCTCGTCCAGCGCCATGTCGGCGCCGTACAGGCGGGTGCGCATCATGCGGTCCACCTGCTCCATGCAGCCCTCGTGGATGCCCTTCTCCTTCATGATCTTGAAGGCCATGGAGATGTAGAGCGGCATCACGGGAATGGCAGAGGAGGCCTGGGTTACCACGGATTTGAGCACGGCCACGTGGGCGGTCCCCCCCTTGGCAGCCAGATCGCCACGGATGGCGGTGGCGGCGCGGTCCAGATCTTCCTTGGCGCGCCCCAGGGTGCCATGCCAGTAGATGGGCCAGGTCAGGTCGGTACCGATGTAGGAATAGGCCACGGACTTGGCGCCGTCAGCCAGCACACCCGCATCGCGCAGAGCCGCCATCCACAGCTCCCAGTCCTGGCCGCCCATGACGGTGATGGTGCTCTGGATCTCTTCCTCATTCGCCGGCTCGACGGTGGCGGTGATGATCTGATCCTTGTTGGTGTCGATGGCGGTGGAGGTGTAGACCTCGCCGATAGGTTTGAGGGCGGAGCGCACCACTTCGCCGGTGTCCGGCAGCTTGCGCACCGGAGAGGCCAGGGAGTAGACCACCAGATCGATTTGACCCAGATCCTGCTTGATGAGCTCGATCACCTTGGCACGGCACTCGTGGGAGAAGGCATCGCCATTGATGCTCTTGGCGTAGAGGCCGGCCTCTTTGGCGGCCTTGTCGAAGGCGGCGGAGTTGTACCAGCCAGCGGAGCCCGTCTTGGTCTCGGAGCTCGGCTTTTCGAAGAAGACACCGATGGTGGCAGCTCCGCTGCCGAAGGCTGCGGCAATGCGAGAGGCCAGACCATAGCCGGTAGAAGCGCCGATCACCAGCACCTTCTTGGGGCCATTCTCGATGGCGCCCTTGGCTTGGGTGTAAGCGATCTGGCGACGAACATTGGCTTCACAACCGACCGGGTGGGTGGTGGTGCAGATAAAGCCGCGAACCTTGGGTTTGATGATCATGTGTTGTCTCTTATCCGTTTGATGGATGAAATCGGGGCATAAGATACCTCATTGCGGCCCGTTATGGTGCTCTGATGTGTTGAACTGCGGGGAAACAGGCAGGGATCCGTCGCTTTATGCCGCCATGGCACACCCATTGCGCAGGGGATCTACCCCGCCATGGACCAGAGAGAGGCAACGTGAGGACCGGAATGTCACACCCGGAACGAGGCCGTTGTCTGACCTTGCGCCATGTACTAGTGTGCAAGGAAGAGGATTCAAGGAGGAGTCTATGTCACGCATGCTGGTCATCTCTCTCGCCTGCCTGGGGCTTGCCACCGTCCCCGTTGTCCAGGCGGCTGTCTATCAATGCGCCCGCGATGGGCAGATCACCTTCAGCGACATCCCCTGCAGCAGCGACGCCAAACCCATGGCACTCAATGTCTATACCCCCTCCCCCGAGGCGGTGGAGCAGGCGGCCAACCAGACCCGGGAGATAGAGCAGAGCCTGGCGAACGGCCAGAAACAACGCCAGGCCGAGGCGCTGCGCACCGAGATCGAGGCCAAAAAGCAGAAGATGAACAACGAGATGACCCAGATCACGGAGAACAAGGCAAGATCCCGCAATGTCTCGGCAGAGATGCAGTCGGTCACTACCCGATATCAGAAAGAGATTGAGTCCCTGAACCAGAAACTCTCCACCTTGCAGGCAAAATAAACACTCCCTGTTTCGGGACAGAAAATATACCGAAGCGGCAATGTCGTCACGGGTTCACACATGCCGCACATCCAGAACATCACACCCTTGGCCGTTTATTTCTCACACCAGAGGATCAGATAGCGGCTTTTTCCCGATCCCCGTAGCCACCTAATTTCACCGCGTTCCAGAAGACTCAACTTTATCCCCACCGAGATCCCTGACGTGTCATAGGGTTCATATGAGGGCGATATATAGGGGCATCGTGACAATTGTCAGTGCCAAAAGAGGCGCCTTCATGCCAATATTCCCTGGTGCCCAAAGCGGTCCACGAGATAAATAACCTTGGTACGAGACCCTACAATTAAGAAGCTATTTATCAACATTGAAAAATAAAAAGTTAATTTGAGTACGATGACGACTCATCAGGACGCAATGCTATTGTTAATTTACTCATATTTGGTCGTTATCCCATTCAAGGGTCTCATGGAGGAGCGCTGTCATGTTCTGGAATCAAAAAGCAAGCAAGGAAGCCAGTGAGCAAGCGGCAAGGGTGGTGGAACTGGGGGCATTTGAACAGGCTATCCAGTTGCAGGTCCCCTTCGTCCAGTTCACCCCGGCGGGAGTGGTCACCTTCGCCAACGCGCTGTTTCTCAAGATCGTGGGATTTGAACGTGACGAGGTGATTGGCAAGCATCACAGCACCCTCTGCTTCCCCGACGACGTCAATACCCGGGATTACGAGACCTTGTGGCAGGATCTGCGCCACGGCGTCTCCCGCAGCGGTCGCTTCATTCGCCAGTCGAAATCCGGCAAGGCCGTGTGGCTGGAGGCGACCTATTTCCCCATCCTGATCGACGGCAAGGTGGTGCGGATCGCCAAGGTCGCCTCCGACGTGACCCAGCAGCAATCCACTCTGGAGCGCACCCAGGCCCTGCTGGCAGCCCTGGACAAGTCCCTGGCGGTCATCGATTTCCAACCCGATGGCACCGTCATCACCGCCAACCAGAATTTCCTCAACTGCTTTGGCTACCGGCTGGAAGAGGTGGTCGGCAAGCATCATCGCCTCTTCTGTGACACCGAGTTCTACCAGAACAACCCCCATTTCTGGCAGGATCTCGGCTCGGGTGACATCAAGTCCGGGCTTTTCATGCGTCTGGGTCACCGGGGGGAGAAGATCTGGCTGGAGGCCACCTACAACCCCATCTTCAACCACGAGGGCAAGGTGGTCAAAATCATCAAGCTGGCGAGCGACATCACCGAGCGGGTGGAGAAATCCATCTCCACCCGGGAAGCGGCCCAGAAGGCGTGTGCCATCGCCAGCGAAACCGTCGCGAGCGCTGCCAGGGGGCGGGAGGTCATCGACAGGGTGCTCGACACCTCCTCTCACATCAACACCTCGGTCAATGCGGTCAGCAAGCAGATAGAGCAGCTCAACCAGCAATCCAGGAGCATCGAATCCATCATCTCCACCATCAGCGGCATCGCGGATCAGACCAATCTGCTGGCCCTCAACGCGGCCATCGAGGCGGCCCGCGCCGGGGAACAGGGACGGGGATTCGCGGTCGTGGCCGACGAGGTGAGGCAACTGGCGGCGCGCACTTCCAGCTCCACCAGCGAGATCGTCACCGTCATCAAGCACAACTCGGAGATCACCTCACAGATCACCCAGACCGTCTCCGTCGTCTCCGACAAGGCGGTGGCAGGTCAGGAGCAGGCCACCATCATCGCCGACGTCATCAAGGAGATCATCGAGGACGCCAACTCGGTGTCAGACACCGTCAAGAGCCTCTCCATCTGAGCGACAGCTGCCAATGACAACGGGGGGCCCAGGCCCCCCGTTGTCATTGCTGTCCGCCCACCCTAAACCCGCTCAGCCATCCCCCAGGAGATAGTGTCTGGCTTCCTCGTCCGCCAGCACGAGGGCGATGTCCCATAGCGCGGCGATGCAGAGCCCCTCCTCCCCCACGGCCTCCTCTTCCAGCGCCTCCAGGGCTCTGGCATCGGCCAGGGTAAAGGGGGGATGGCTCAACAGGCTTTTGGCCGCGGCCAGCAAGTGCATGTCGCTCATCGGTCGGCTCCTTCTTCGACAGCGTGTTTCCCTGCCCAGACTGTAGCCCAATGACGGCGACTCATCCCCCGGTGGCGACTGCCTGCGCACGCTTCCTGCCGGACGGCAGTTGGCCCACCCCGATGCCGGCCAGCACGGCGGCACAGGCCACCCATTGCAGGGCCGTGAGCGTCTCTCCCAGCAGCAGATAGGCGAGCAGCAGGGTAAAGACCGGTATGAGGTTCACATAGGCAGCCGCCAGGGTCACTTTCACCTGGGTCACCGACCAGTTGTAGAGCAGGTAGGCACCCAGGGTCACGAAGGCGCCGAGGAAGAGGATGACCCCCATGTCCTGCCAAGCCCAGCTCGCGGGCCAGGGCGCACTGAAGGCAAAGGGCGCGAAGAAGAGCATGCCGACGAAGGCCTGCAACGCCGTCAGTGTCATCACCCCGTAGCGGCTGGAGAGCTTTTTGAATACCACGGAATAGGTGGCGGCGCAGAGCATGGCGCCCATCTCCAGGCTGTTGCCGAGCAGGGCGTTGGGGGCGAACTCGTCGGCGCCCTCCCCCAACCCCAGCAGGGCGATGCCAACGATGGCGATGGCAAAGCCCAGCAGCTGGCGGCGACTCACCCGCTCTCCAAGCAGCACGAAGGCCACCAGGGCCACCATCAGCGGAAGCAGGGCACAGACCATACCGGCCTGGCCGGCACTGGTGTAACGCAGGGCGTTGACTTCAAGAAGAAAGTAGAGGCAGGGCTCAAGCGCCCCCATCAGGGCCAACCAGCGCCAATCCCCCTTCTGGTAAGTGACGCGGCCAAGCTGGCGGTAGCAGAGCAGCCAGCAACAGGACGCCACCCCCATCCGCATGAAGAGCACCTGACCGAAGGACCAGATTTCCAGCACATGTTTGAGGGCGATGAAGGAGCTGGACCAGAGCAGCATGGCCAGGGTCAGCGTCAGGACGGGTAAAGGGCGCACAATGCCTCCATGAATTGGGCATTCGAATAATAACCATACGGCCTTGCGGTTGTCTAAAGGCACCTAACATCAGATAATACGGCCGCCTTCATACCGGATAACCCATCTTCAATGACTGAGTACCTGCTTTTACTGGTCGGCACCGTGCTGATCAACAACTTCGTGCTGGTGAAGTTCCTCGGCCTTTGCCCCTTCATGGGTGTCTCCGGCAAGCTGGAAACCGCCATCGGCATGGGTCTGGCCACCACCTTCGTCATGACGCTGGCCAGCGCCTGCTCCTATCTGATGGAGCACTATATCCTGATCCCGCTGGAGATCGCCTACCTGCGCACCCTGGGCTTCATTCTGGTGATCGCCGTGGTGGTCCAGTTCACCGAGATGGTGATCCGCAAGAGCAGCCCGACCCTCTATCGCCTGCTCGGCATCTTCCTGCCGCTCATCACCACCAACTGTGCCGTGCTCGGCGTGGCGCTGCTCAGCATCAACGAGCGCCACAACTTCATCCAGAGCATCATCTACGGCTTCGGGGCCGCCGTCGGCTTCTCCCTGGTGCTGATCCTTTTTGCCGCCATGCGTGAGCGGCTGGTGGCTGCCGACGTGCCGGCACCGTTTCGTGGCGTCTCCATCGCCATGGTCACCGCTGGCCTGATGTCGCTGGCCTTCATGGGCTTTACCGGCCTCATCAAGATATAACGCTATGATTCACATACTCTTTGCCATTCTGGTGCTGGCCCTGCTTGCCCTGGCCTTCGGCATCATTCTCGGCTTTGCCGCCGTCAAGTTTCATGTGCAGGCCGATCCCATCGTCGATCAGCTCGATGCTCTGTTGCCCCAGACCCAGTGCGGCCAGTGCGGTTACCCGGGCTGCAAACCCTACGCAGAAGCCCTGGCCAATGGCGACAAGATCAACAAGTGCGTGCCCGGTGGCGACGCCACCATGCGCAAGATTGCCGACCTGATGGGGGTCGAGCCCCAGTCTCTGGACGGCGGTGAAGACGCGGCAATCCCCGTCAAGAAGGTGGCCTTCATTCACGAAGACATGTGCATCGGTTGCACCAAGTGCATCCAGGCCTGTCCGGTCGACGCCATCCTGGGTGCCACCAAGGCGATGCACACCGTCATCGAGGCCGAGTGCACCGGGTGCGACCTCTGCGTCGACCCCTGCCCGACCGACTGTATCGAAATGATCCCGGTGCCGACCACGGTCGACAACTGGAAATGGGATCTGGCCAAGGTCGCCATTCCGGTCAAGATAGTGGAATAAACAGCGGAGTAACCATGCAGCATCTGCTCGAACGCATCAAAGCCGGCACTCTGTGGGATTTTCACGGCGGCATCCATCCCCCCGAGAACAAGCACCAGTCCAGCCTGACCCCCGTCGTTGACGCGGGCCTTCCCCCACAGCTCATCATTCCGGTGCGCCAGCACGCGGGTCCGGCCGGCGAACTGCTGGTGCGGGTGGGGGACAAGGTCAAGAAGGGGCAACCCCTCACCCGTTTTGACAAGGGACGCATCGTGCCGGTGCACGCTTCCACCTCGGGCACCATCACCGCCATCGAGCAGCACACGGTGGCGCACCCCTCCGGTCTTGACGATCTCTGCATCCTCCTCACCCCGGACGGAGACGATGCCTGGGGCGAGCGCACACCCCAGCCTGACTACTGGAACCTGGAGCGGGGGGCGTTGCTCGAGCGCATCCAGCAGGCCGGCATCGCCGGGCTCGGCGGCGCCGTCTTCCCGACCCACAGCAAGCTCGACGGCCGTGGCCAGCTCACCGAGATCCTCATCGTCAACGGGCTGGAGTGCGAACCCTACATCACCACAGATGACCGTCTGATGCAGGAATACGCCGACGAGATCATGGACGGCATCCGGGTACTCAAGCACCTGCTCAAGCCCAAGCTCACCCTGATCGGGGTGGAAGACAACAAACCGGCGGCCATCGAGGCCCTGACCCGCCATGCCAGCGACGCCGACGTGCTGGTCAAGTCGGTACCAACCAAGTACCCCTCCGGCGGCGCCAAACAGACCATAGAGCTGCTCACCGGACGCCAGGTGCCCAAGGGAGGCCGGGCGGTGGACATGGGCATCATGGTGCTCAACGTCGCCACCGTCTTTGCCATCAAGCGCGCCATCATCGATGGGGAGCCGCTCATCGAGCGCATCGTCACCCTCACCGGCGACGCCTTCAAGAAACCCGGCAATGCCTGGGTGCGTCTGGGCACGCCGGTACGCTGGCTGCTCCAGCGTTTCGAGCTGCAACCGGAGGCGGATCAGCGGGTCATCATGGGGGGCCCCATGATGGGCTTCACCCTGCCCCACGCCATGGTCCCCGTGGTCAAGGCCACCAACTGCCTGCTCTCCCCCACCCGCGCCGAGCTGCCGCCCCCCGGCCCGGAACAGGCCTGCATCCGTTGCAGTGCCTGCGCCGATGCCTGCCCCGCCACCCTGCTGCCCCAGGAGCTTTACTGGTACAGCCGGGTCAAGGAGTACGACAAGGCCGAGAAGCTCAACCTCTTTGACTGTATCGAGTGCGGCGCCTGTGCCTGGGTCTGCCCGAGCGAAATCCCCCTGGTGCAGTACTACAAGATCGCCAAGGATGACATCCGCGAGGCCCGTGCCGAGGCCGAGAAGGCCGAACGTGCCAAGCAGCGCTTCGAGGCCAAGCAGGCTCGCTTCGAGCGTGAGAAGGCGGCCCGCGAAGCCCGCCACGCCGAGGCCGCAGCCCAGCGCCGTCAGGCCATGACGGCCGCGGGGGGAGAAGATCCCGTCGCCGCTGCCCTCGCCCGCCTCAAGGCCAAGCAGGAGACCACCCAGGCAGGCACCAGCGAGCCAGCACCGGACAACGGCGCCATGATTGCCGCCAGAGAGGCGCGCAAGCAGGAGGCCATCGCCCGTCGTGCCGCCAAGGCCGCCAATGGCGAGGGCAATGGGCTGGCTGACACCCCGGCATCTGGGGAGCAACATCCCAAGGCAGAGCTGGATCCCAAGAAAGCCGCCATCGCCGCCGCCCTGGCACGGGCCAAGGCCAAGAAAGCCGCCCTGGCGCAAGGGGACACGCCGATGGATGCGGATAAAACATCCGTGAACACAAGCGATAACGCCGTTGAGGCCCCGGCCGCCGCATCCGAGCCCGCCGCCGAGGTGGACCCCAAGAAGGCGGCCATTGCCGCCGCCATCGCCCGGGCCAAGGCCAAGAAGGCCGCCCAGGCGCAAGGTGATGGGCCTGTGGTCGCGGGCGAGACATCCGTGAACACAACCGAACACGCCGTTGAGGCCCCGGCCGCCGCATCCGAGCCCGCCGCCGAAGTGGACCCCAAGAAGGCGGCCATCGCCGCCGCCATCGCCCGGGCCAAGGCCAAGAAAGCCGCCGAGGCGCAAGGTGACGGGCCGGTGGACGCGGATAAGACATCCGTGAACACAACCGATAACGCCGTTGAGGCCCTGGCCGCCGCATCCGAGCCCGCCGCCGAGGTGGACCCCAAGAAGGCGGCCATCGCCGCCGCCATCGCCCGGGCCAAAGCCAAGAAGCTGGCGGCCGAGGCTGCCTCCTCCCCTTCGACCGACAAGAGCCACTGATCCATGTTCAATATCGCGAGTGCGCCCTTTGCCCACAACCGCAAACAGACCCAGACCCTGATGGTGCTGGTGATCCTGGCCTGCCTGCCCGGCTTCCTTGCGCAGACCTGGTTCTTCGGCTGGGGGACCCTGATCCAGATCCTGCTGGCGCTGGTCACGGCCCTGGGTTCGGAGGCCCTGGTCCTTCGCCTGCGCGGCCGCCCCGTCAAACCGGCCCTGCTGGATGGCAGCGCGGCGCTCACCGCCGTGCTCATCGGTCTCTCCCTGCCCCCCCTGCTGCCCTGGTGGATGCTGGTGCTGGGCACGGCGTTCGCCATCATCATCGCCAAGCATCTCTATGGCGGGCTCGGTCAGAACCTGTTCAATCCTGCCATGGTGGCCTATGTGCTGCTACTGGTCTCCTTCCCGGTTCAGATGACCAGCTGGCTGCCCCCCTCCAGCATCGCCGCCTACGACATCGGCTTCGCCGATGCGGCCTCGGTGATCTTCACCGGCTTCAGCCTCGACGGCTACAGCATGCTGCAGCTCAAGCAGGGGGTGGATGGCCTGACCATGGCCACGCCGTTGGATACCTTAAAGACCGGGCTGACCCAGGGACTGACCGCCACCGAAGTGATGACCCACAAGGTCTTCGAGGGCTGGGGTGGTATCGGCTGGAGCTGGGTCAACCTCGGCTACCTGCTGGGAGGCCTCTTCCTGCTCCAGCAGAAAGTGATCAACTGGCGCATTCCGACTGCCGTGCTGGGCGCATTGCTGCTCGCTGCCACCCTGGGCTATCTGGCCACCCCGGATGCCACCGCCACCCCCATGCTGCACCTGTTCAGCGGTGCCACCATGCTCGGGGCCTTCTTCATCGCCACCGATCCGGTGAGTGCCAGCACCACCGCAAAGGGGCGCCTCGTCTACGGTGTGCTCATCGGCGTGCTGGTCTATGTCATCCGCCGTTTTGGCGGCTATCCGGATGCCTTCGCCTTCGCCGTGTTGCTGGCCAACCTGTGCGTTCCCCTGATTGACAGTCTGACCCGCCCCAAGGTCTATGGAGCCCGTCGCAAATGAACCCACATCTGAATTGCCGCAGACGCGAGACAGGGAGCCTCCCATGTTGAAAAGCATGCGCAAGAATGGCCTGACCCTGGCCCTCTTTGCCCTCGGCTGCACCGCCATGGTGGTGCTGACCAACGAACTGACCCGGGATCGCATCGCCCACCAGCAAGAGCTGGAGAAGCTGCGCACCCTGCAGGCCCTGCTGCCCGAGGGGAGTTATGACAACGATCTGGTGGCCAGTTGCAAGCTGGTCAGCAGCCGGGAATACCTGGGCAGCGATGAGCCCATGCCCCTCTATACCGCCACCCTCAAGGGGGTGCATACCGGCTACGCGCTGGAAACCGTAGCCCCCGATGGTTACAGTGGAGCCATTCGCATGGTGGTCGGCACCGATGCCAAGGGGGCCGTCAGCGCGGTCAGGGTGCTGGCCCACAAGGAAACCCCGGGGCTTGGTGACAAGATAGAGCTGAAGAAATCCAGCTGGATCGACAGCTTCACCGGCAAGTCCCTCACGGCCGACAACGACGCCACCTGGGCGGTGAAGAAGGATGGCGGCGAATTCGACGCCTTCACCGGAGCCACCATCACCCCGCGGGCCGTGGTCAAGGCGGTGAAAAATTTGCTGAGGCTGCAACAGGAGCACCCCGAACTGCTGCACGATGCCCCCTCCTGCCATACCAACCCCTAACGCCGGAGCACACGCAATGGAACAAGTCGACGTGATTGACACGGCCAGCCAACCCGCCGGGGAAAGTGGCCGCCGCGAAGAGCTCAAGGAGCTGATGCTGCAGGGACTGTGGAAGAACAACCCCTCCCTGGTGCAGGTGCTGGGACTCTGCCCCACCCTGGCGGTCTCCTCCACCTTTACCAATGCGCTGGGGCTCGGCCTTGCCACCATGGTGGTACTGGTCTGCTCCAACCTCGCCGTCTCCCTGGTGCGCAACTGGGTGCCCAAGGATATCCGCATCCCGGTCTACGTGATGATCATCGCGGCCCTGGTGACCAGCGTGCAGCTGTTGATGAACGCCTACACCTACGGCCTCTATCAGGCGCTCGGCATCTTCATCGCCCTCATCGTCACCAACTGCGTCATCATCGGCCGCGCCGAAGCCTATGCCTCCAAGAACCCGCCCCTGCTTGCCGCCCTCGACGGCTTCATGATGGGGCTGGGCTTTACCCTGGTGCTGCTGGTACTGGGGGGCCTTCGCGAGATCATCGGCATGGGCACCCTGTTTGACGGTGCCGAGCTGCTGCTGGGTGACTGGGCCAAGTCATTGCGCGTCGAGCTGTTCCACGCCGACGCCAGCCTGCTGCTGGCGATCCTGCCCCCCGGCGGCTTCATCGGCCTCGGTTTGATGATCGCCGGCAAAAACGCCATCAACGACTGGATGGGCCGCAAGCAGAGTGCCGAGAAGGCCCACTGCACCGTGCCGGCGGCAGGCGCCCGCACGACCCAGCTCTGAGACAAGAGAGAGCCATGAACAACCAGAAACGCAGGCTGATCCTGGAGCGGTTGCGCGATGACAACCCCCATCCCACCACAGAGCTCAACTTCACCACGCCCTTCGAGCTGCTCATCGCCGTGCTGCTCTCGGCCCAGGCCACCGATGTCAGCGTCAACAAGGCCACCGACAAGCTCTATCCGGTGGCCAACACCCCCCAGGCCATGCTGGATCTGGGGGTGGACGGGGTCAAGGAGTACATCAAGACCATTGGCCTCTTCAACACCAAGGCCGAGAACGTCATCAAGACCTGCGCCATTTTGCTGGAGCGCCACGGCGGCGAGGTGCCGGAGAATCGCGAGGCCCTCGAGGCCCTGCCCGGCGTCGGCCGCAAGACGGCCAACGTGGTGCTCAACACCGCCTTCGGCTGGCCCACCATCGCCGTCGACACCCATATCTTCCGGGTCTCCAACCGCACCGGCTTTGCCGTGGGCAAGAACGTCGATCAGGTGGAGGAGAAGCTGCTCAAGGTGGTCCCCGCCGAGTTCAAGCTGGACGTGCATCACTGGCTCATCCTGCACGGACGTTACACCTGTCTCGCCCGCAAGCCCCGCTGCGGCTCCTGCATCATCGAAGATTTGTGCGAATACAAAGAGAAGGTCTATCCCGAGAGTTGATCTGCAGGCCTCTGCGGATCCGGTCTCGGGCCATGGATTCAAGGCAGTACCAATCCACCAACCCGGAGAATTGAGCAATGAGAATTCTGCATACCATGTTGCGCGTCGGCGATCTGCAACGTTCCATCGACTTCTACACCCGAGTGCTGGGCATGACACTGCTGCGCAAGAGCGAGAACAGCGAATACAAGTACACCCTGGCCTTCGTCGGCTACGGCGACGAGAAGGATGAAGCCGTCATCGAGCTCACCTACAACTGGGGCGTGAGCGAATACGAGCTCGGTTCTGCCTATGGCCACATCGCCCTGGAAGCGGACGACATCTATGCCACCTGCGAGGCACTGCGCGCCGCCGGCGCCAAGATCACCCGCGAGCCGGGCCCGGTGAAGGGCGGCACCACCGTCATCGCCTTCGTGGAAGACCCGGACGGTTACAAGATTGAGCTGATTGCCAAGAAAGACGCCGGTAACGGCCTGGGCGCCTGAGCCCACGCCGCCTGGCGGTGAGAAAAACAACGGGGCCCAGGGCCCTAATGCCGATCAGTTAAGGATCCATTGACCGATCCTCAGGCTGTGTAAGAATCCGAAACTCCTTGTTGGGTT
>NZ_JAPCIY010000075.1:0-20306 GCF_027707645.1 Aeromonas sp. QDB30
AGCAGCGAAAATCGATACAGAACAGGACCTTAGAAGGAATTTCAAATGAAGTGTTTTCTTAAGGTCCTGTATATGAGGCGAACCACGGGTTGGTGCAAGGCGCTGCAATAAATTCAACTAATGAAAAAACTTTGAATCCAGGCTGCAATGGCGCTGATGAGAAAACTCCCGCCGGGATGCGTCCAAAATGCATATCCATATAAAAGACATGGCGTGAAAGCCGTGGGCGCGAAGCCTGCCGTGCGACTTGGCGCAAATGCCATGATCTGGAACAAAAGATGGATTATTCAACCGGAATGGCGAAAGTGACTATTTATGTGGTGAACTCAAGGGGAGTGAATGACGATAAATTCATGGAGAGATATAAAAAATTCAAAAACTGAAGTGGATTATTTTATCTTTTTGATTTTCAAGTGATTTTAAAATAAAAGCTATCTCTTTATGGATAATCAAAATGAATGAAAACGCTATCTTACCGGGATTTTACGGGCGTTTTTTGCTTGTTTATGCCATGGCGACCCTGGGGCAAATATCGTTTATGTACACTCCGTCATAAATTAACTCCGGAATTTATGCAGTCTGAGTTGAATGTGATCAATGTCTAAGTTTGATGTGACCTCCAGTCCTAATCTCTGCGTCGAAAGGCAAGGGCAGGATAGAACATAAGCCGAATACCCTACATAAAGAATATCCCGCCTTAGCCACGAGCCTGAATAGAAGGAATCTATTCAATCACTCGCAGGGACCACTGCTAGACGGAATATAATCATGAGCAAATTTTATGTAGGTTCTGAAGTTGGCCAGTTGCGCCGCGTCATGTTGCACCGCCCCAACCTCAGTCTGAAGCGTCTGACCCCCTCCAACTGCCAGGATCTGCTGTTCGATGACGTCCTGTCCGTGGAACGCGCCGGTCAGGAGCACGACAAATTCGCTCAGGTGCTGCGCGATCAGAATGTCGAAGTCTTCCTGCTGACCAACCTGCTGGCGGAAACCCTGGATGTACCGGAAGCCAAAACCTGGCTGCTGCAGCATCAGGTCTCCGACTATCGCCTCGGCACCGCGCTGGCCAACGACGTGCGCTGCTTCCTGGCCGACATGCCGCACCGCGAGCTGGCCCGCATCCTCTCCGGCGGCCTGACCTACTCCGAGATGCCCTACAGCGGCGTCAACATGGTGGTCGGCATGCACGCCCCGACCGATTTCATCATCGAGCCGCTGCCCAACCACCTCTTCACCCGCGACACTTCCTGCTGGGTCTACGGCGGCGTCTCCATCAACCCCATGGCCAAGGCCGCCCGTCGCCGCGAGACCAACCATGTGAAGGCCATCTACCGCTGGCACCCGCAGTTCGCCGGCCAGGACTTCATCAAGTACTTCGGTGACGAAGACCGCGACTACGACAACTCCACCATCGAGGGGGGCGACGTCCTGGTCATCGGCCGCGGCGCCGTGCTCATCGGCATGTCCGAGCGCACCACGCCGCAAGGGGTGGAACACCTGGCCCGCGGCCTGTTCAAACACGGTCAGGCCAAGCAGGTCATCGCCATGCAGTTGCCGAAACACCGCAGCTGCATGCACCTCGACACCGTCATGACCCACATGGACATAGACACCTTCTCCGTCTATCCGGAAGTCATCCGCAAGGACGTGAACTGCTGGAGCCTGACCCCGGGTGGCGCCACCGGGATGAACATCAAGGAAGAGGGTTACTTCGTGACCGCCATCGAGAAGGCGCTGGGGGTGGATCAGCTCAAGCTCATCACCACGGGCGGCGACAGCTTCGAGGCCGAGCGCGAGCAGTGGAACGACGCCAACAACGTGCTGACCGTGCGCCCCGGCGTGGTGGTGGGTTACGAGCGCAACACCTACACCAACGAGAAGTACGACAAGGCTGGCATCACTGTGCTGCCCATCCCGGGTGAAGAGCTGGGACGTGGTCGCGGCGGCGCCCGCTGCATGAGCTGCCCGATGGAACGTGACGGCATCTGACAAGACGGCGTGGCGCCGGCAGAGGCTGGCGCCACACTCACCAAGACTCGAGAGTAACACCATGAAAAAACCAACTGTCGTCGTCGCCCTGGGTGGCAATGCCCTGCTCCGTCGTGGCGAGCCGCTTGAAGCTGACATCCAGCGCAAGAACATCGCCACCGCCGCCAAGACCATCGCCCTGATCGCCCAGGAGTACAACGTGGTGCTAGTGCACGGCAACGGCCCGCAAGTCGGCCTGCTGGCCCTGCAGAACAGCGCCTACACCAAGGTCTCTCCCTATCCCCTGGATGTGCTGGGTGCCGAGTCCCAGGGCATGATCGGCTACATGCTGATCCAGGAGCTGAAGAACCTGATGCCGAGCCGCAACGTCACCGCGCTGCTGACCCAGGTCCAGGTCGACCCCGAGGATCCGGCGTTCGTCAACCCGACCAAGTTTATCGGCCCGGTTTATGAAGAAGTGGAGGCCCGCGCCCTAGCTGCAGAGAAGCACTGGTCGGTCAAGGCTGACGGCAAGTTCTTCCGCCGCGTGGTGCCGTCCCCGCTACCTCAGCGCATCGTCGAAGGCGACGCCATCGAAACCCTGATCGCCCAGGGCCACCTCATCATCTGTACCGGTGGTGGCGGCATCCCGGTGACCTGGGATGGCCAGAGCCTGACCGGCATCGAGGCCGTCATCGACAAGGACATGTCTGCCGCCTACCTGGCCAAGCAGATCAAGGCCGACGCCCTGCTGATCCTGACCGATGCCGATGCCGTCTATCTGGATTGGGGCAAGCCGACCCAGCGTCCGCTGCGGGTCACCAGCCCGGACGAGCTGGCCGGGGTCAAGTTCGATGCCGGCTCCATGGGGCCCAAGGTCGAAGCCTCCTGTGAATTCGTCAAGGCGACCGGCGGCATGGTCGGCATCGGCTCCCTGGAAGATGGCCTCGCCATCCTCAAGGGGGAAGCCGGCACCAACATCGTCGCCACCAATACCGTCAATGCCTGAGCCAAGGCTCTGGTCTGAACAACTGCGTAGTCAATGACACTGCCAAATTGGTCTGAACAAATATAGAGAGAACTCATCATGGCTTTTAATCTGCGTAACCGTAACTTCCTGAAACTGCTGGACTTCACCCCTCGCGAAATCCAATACATGATCGATCTGGCCATCGACCTGAAGAAAGCCAAATACGGTGGCTATGAGCGCAAGCATCTGGTCGGCAAGAACATTGCCCTGATCTTCGAGAAGACCTCCACCCGCACCCGCTGTGCGTTCGAAGTGGCGGCCTTCGACCAGGGCGCCCAGGTCTCCTACCTCGGCCCGAGCGGTTCCCAAATCGGTCACAAGGAGTCCATGAAGGACACCGCCCGGGTGCTGGGCCGCATGTATGACGGCATCGAATACCGCGGCTACGGCCAGGAGATCGTCGAAGAGCTGGGGGCCCACGCCGGTGTGCCGGTCTGGAACGGCCTGACCAACGAATTCCACCCGACCCAGATCCTGGCGGACTTCATGACCATGCTGGAGCACGGCAAGGGCAAACGTCTGGATCAGATCAAGTTCGCCTACCTGGGTGACGCCCGCAACAACATGGGCAACTCCCTGATGGTGGGTGCCGCCAAGATGGGCATGGACATCCGCCTGGTGGCGCCGAAAGCCTTCTGGCCGGAAGAGGAGCTGGTTGCCACCTGCCGCCTCATCGCCGAAGAGACCGGTGCGCGCATCCACCTGACCGAAGACGTGAAAGAGGGTGTGCTGGGTGCCGACTTCCTCTACACCGACGTCTGGGTCTCCATGGGTGAAGCGAAGGAAGCCTGGGATCAACGGGTCAAACTGATGACCCCGTATCAGGTCAACATGGATGTCATCAACGCGACCAAGAACCCGGATGTGAAGTTCATGCACTGCCTGCCGGCGTTCCACAACGACGAGACCACCATGGGCAAGGAAGTGGCCGACAAATATGGCATGAAGGGCCTGGAAGTGACCGAGGACGTGTTCGAATCCGAGCACAGCATCGTCTTCGACGAGGCGGAAAACCGGATGCACACCATCAAGGCAGTGATGGTGGCTACGCTGGGCGACTGACGTCGTCAGTGGTGCCGGGGGGTGACCCCCGGCTTTTCAACCATGTGACAGCGGCATAATACCTCCAACCCTACGACCCGCAGCCTGCATGGATACCACACCCACAGAAGGAAGCTGGACCATGACCAAATTCAAGTTCCCGTCAGCCTACACGATACTGTTTGTGCTGATCGCCCTGGTGGCCGCCCTGAGCTGGATAGTGCCGGCCGGCAAATACGAGATGACCATGAACGAGGCCCTCGGCAAGGAAGTGCCGGTGGCCGGTACCTACAAACTGGTGGATGCCAATCCCCAGGGGATTGTCGACGTGCTGCTGGCACCCATCGACGGTCTCTACAATCACGACACCTATGAGGCTGGCGCCATCGACGTCTCCCTCTTCATCCTGATCATCGGTGGCTTCCTTGGCATCGTGACCAAGACAGGTGCCATCGATGCTGGTATCGAGCGCGTCACCGATCGCCTGCGTGGCCGTGAAGAGTGGATGATCCCGATCCTGATGGCGCTGTTCGCCGCAGGGGGCACCATCTACGGCATGGCGGAAGAGTCTCTGCCGTTCTACACCCTGCTGGTGCCGGTGATGATGGCCGCCCGCTTCGACCCCGTGGTCGCTGCCGCGACCGTGCTGCTGGGGGCCGGTATCGGTACCCTGGGCTCCACCATCAACCCGTTCGCCACCGTGATCGCCGCCAACGCGGCCGGCATCTCCTTCACCGACGGCATCTGGTTGCGGGTCGCCATGCTGGTGGCCGGCTGGCTGATCTGCGTGGCCTATGTGATGCGTTACGCCAAGATGGTGCGAAGCGATCCCAGCAAGTCCCTGGTGGCCGACAAGTGGGAAGAGAACCGTGCCCACTTCCTCGGCAACAAGAGCGACCAGATGCTGGAGTTCACCACCACCCGCAAGATCGTGCTGGGTATCTTCGTCGCCGCCTTTGCCGTGATGATCTATGGGGTGGCCGTGCTGGGCTGGTGGATGGCGCAGATCTCCGGCGTGTTCCTGGCTGCCGCCATCATCGTCGGCGTCATCTCCCGCATGAGCGAGGAGGAGCTGACCTCCAACTTCATCGACGGTGCTCGTGACCTGCTCGGCGTGGCCCTCATCATCGGTATCGCCCGCGGTATCGTGGTAGTGATGGACAACGGCATGATCACCCACACCATTTTGCACAGCGCAGAGGGGATAGTGACCGGCCTCTCCACCATCGTCTTCATCAACGTGATGTTCGTGCTGGAAGTGGTGCTCTCCTTCCTGGTGCCCTCTTCCTCCGGTCTGGCGGTGCTGACCATGCCGATCATGGCGCCGCTTGCCGACTTCGCCAACGTGGGCCGCGAGCTGGTGGTCACCGCCTACCAGTCCGCTTCCGGCCTGGTGAACCTGGTGACCCCGACCTCCGCCGTGGTCATGGGGGGGCTGGCCATTGCCAAGGTGCCCTATGTGCGCTGGCTGAAGTGGGTGGCCCCGCTGCTCGGCATGCTGACCGTGCTGATCGTGCTCTGCCTGAGCCTGGGTGCCGTGCTGGCATGAATGCCGACAGACATAGGGACAACAACGGGAGCCTGGGGCTCCCGTTTTTGTGGTCTGACTCCTTGCCGCGCGGGCAACAAAAAGGCGACCCCGGGGTCGCCTTCTGGCATCCAGCAGGGGTCAGCGGGCGTTTTCCAGGGTGCGCACCACGGCGGCGTGAGCCTGGCGGGTTCGGCTGATGTGGCGCGGGGCGATCAGTACCACGTCGTTGCCGGCCACGGCCCCCAGGATCTCGGGATTGGCGTTGCGATCCAGCAGGCGAGCCACCACGGTAGCGGCCCCCGGGGTGGTATGCACCAGCACCATCTGCTGGTTGTGGACCACGGCGCGCACCATGTCGTGGATGGAGCGGGTGCTGCCGGCGGGCTCCAGCTGCTCGTCTACCAGGGTGTAGACCTTCTTGCCGTTGGCGTTCTGGGCCTTGGCGACCCCGAGACGGCGCAGCAGGCGGGAGATGGTGGACTGGCTGATGTCCGCAAAACCGCGGGCGGAGAGCTCGCGGCGGATCTCCTCCTGGGTGCTGTAGCAGTGCTGGCCGATGATCTGGCGGCAGGCGTCGAGCTGGGCCAGGTCGGACTCTGGTTCTGCTGGGCGGCTGAGGGTGTTGACCATGGCGACTTCCTTTGGCGATGAGCGATGGCGGTCTCGCCCAGTCTGTCGTTCCGGCTTTTCATAGCGAAAAACACTAATGAGGAGCACTCAAGCAGGGGATGAGCGAGGTATATCCATTACGGGATGGCAAATTATAACCAAAGGGGGAATAAGTGATGTGACAGGGTTCAAAAATGGGCCCGATGGGGCCCACATGGATATCCTTTGTCGGCAGGAAATCAGTAGCGTTCGCTGACGATGTCCTGGGTGAAGGACTTCTCGCAGTATTTGCACTTCATCCGCACCGCCCCTTTCACCTCGCGCACCCGGAAGTAGCTCTCCACCGGTTCGTTGTGGGAGATGCAGTTGGAGTTGGGGCAGTGGAACACCCCTTCGATGAACTCCGGCAGCGCCAGCTGGTGCTTCTTCACCACCACGAAGTCTTCGATGATGTTGACGGTCGCTTTCGGGGCGAACAGCGCCAGCTGGTTGGCCTGCTGCTCGGTCAGACGGGTGTTCTCGATCTTGATGAGATCCTTCTTGCCGAGGGCGCCGGATTTGAGGTTGAAGCCGACGGTGATCCGCTCCTGGGTCTCGATCAGCTGGAACAGCTTGAGGATCTTGATGCCCTGGCCGGCGGGGACGTGGTCGATGACGGAGCCGTGGCGGATGGCTTCGACTTGCAGTTGGTTCTTCTCGGACATGATGTTCCCCTTTCCCTTAGACGGTTTCGTTCAGTACCAGTGCCAGCAGTGCCTGGCGGGCATAGACCCCGTTCTCCGCCTGCTGGAAGTAGTAGGCGTGGTGGGTCTTGTCGACGGCGACCTCGATCTCGTCAACCCGGGGCAGGGGATGGAGGATCTTCATGGTGGGCTTGGCCCCTTCCAGGGTCGCCAGCTCCAGCACGAACTTGGCGGCCATGTGCTTGTACTCGGTCTCGTCGAAGCGCTCCTTCTGGACGCGGGTCATGTAGAGGATGTCGAGCTCCGGCATCACCTCTTCCATGGTCTCGTGCACGCTGAAGCGGATGCCCTTCTCTTCCAGCTCTTCGCAGAGGTAGTCCGGCATGGCCAGCGCCTCAGGGGAGATGAAGAAGAAGCGGCAGTTGAACAGGCTCAGGGCCTGGGCCAGGGAGTGGACGGTGCGGCCGTACTTCAGGTCACCGACGAAGGCGACGTTGAGGCCGTCCAGCTTGCCTTGGGTCTCGTGGATGGAGAAGAGGTCGAGCAGGGTCTGGGTGGGATGCTGGTTGGAGCCGTCACCGCCGTTGATGACCGGCACCCGGGAGAACTCGGAGGCCAGACGGGCTGCCCCTTCCTTCGGGTGGCGCATCACCACCGCATCGGTGTAGGAGCTGATGATCTTGATGGAGTCGGCCAGAGTCTCGCCCTTCTTGGCGCTGGTGTTGCCGCCGTCGGCGAAGCCGATGATGTTGCCGCCCAGGCGCTGGACCGCGGTCTCGAAGGAGAGACGGGTGCGGGTGGAGGCTTCGAAGAAGCAACTGGCGACCAGCTTGTCTTTCAGCAGGCGGCTGTCGGGTTCGGCCTTCAACCGCTGTGCGGTGGCGACCACCAGTTCCATGTCGGACCGGGTCAGATCCGAGATGGAGATGACGTGTTTGTTATAGAGTGGATTGGTCATCGTCTGCATTCCCTTTGGCATCAATGAAGGTTTTTCCGGCACAAAAAAAAGCCCCTGAAACAGGGGCTCTTTTCAAAAAAAACGGGGGATCTGTGGGACGGGAACCGGAAACAACGGGGCCGCTCTGGTGCGCTCCACCCGTCTGCAAGGCTGCTTTTTTCATCAAAAACGGCATTGTCCTGTCCCGACCTTTTTCAAAACCGCACCGATTATAGGGCTGGTTTTTGAATTGTCAAAAATTTATTTCAGAGGCAGGATTTGCCCAGAAAAACGTTTAAGTGTCGCGAACGGGTCGACAAATCCAGAGTGCGTGCTGCGCCTGCAAGGGGGCGCCATCGGCGGCCATGCTGCGCAGGTAGCCGAGCCTGTGGTGCCCCTCCAGCAGGCAGTAGGGATGGGGCAGGGGGTGACCGTCCGGGTAGCAGGTGCCCGGGGCGGTGGCGAGGACGATGACAGGCTCGGACCAGGTGCCCCGGCGCAGCATGTCATCGCCGAGCCAGGAGCGGCGCACGTAGCGGTTGCTGCGCAGCATCTCGCCCCAGCGATCGATCACCTCCATGTGGCGGGAGTCTATCTGCTCGATAATCTGCGCGGTGGGCCAGTGCTCGCACTCGAACTGGTGGCTGGCGAGATCGATAAAGCTCCAGTTGGATTCAAAACCGCGCCAATGGCGGTAAATCCACTGGGCGAGCACATTGGAGGGAATGGAGGGCACCAGGGGAGAGACTCTGTCCAGATAGTCGGCCAGGGTCTCCGTCTTGCGCTCATCCCGGAAGTTGAGGGGCGCAAGCTGTTGCAGCAGTCGGTAATTGAGCATGGGCAGCCTCCCTGAGCCTGGTTTCACCCTACCCCCATTTGTGTCCCATTCCTACCCCGTCGGGGCTGCAAATACAGCAGCTTACCCCCGCTCCTTGTTGGAATTGCGGGGATCTGCTCGTCATTTGTTCGATCGCATCGAAAGTGAGAAAAAAAGCCTTTACCTTTGACCTCCGCTTTGTATACTACGCCTCGTTTGTTGCAGGGGCGTAGTTCCAATTGGTAGAACAGCGGTCTCCAAAACCGATGGTTGCGGGTTCGAGTCCTGCCGCCCCTGCCATTTTTCAGAGAGGCCAGCTCATTGAGCTGGCCTTTCGCATTTGCGGCGTTTGCCACCGCCTCCGTTAGCCTCTTTTTCTCCGCTTCGCCGCTGCCATTTCTGTCAATGGAGGCCGCTTTTCCCCTGTGCTACACCTTGCTTCCTGCCAGATGGCGCCTTCAGGCGCATCGCATCCGGCGGGCCCAAGGCGCTTCAACAAGGAGAGAGCGATGAACAAGGCAGTGGATACGCGTCACCCCCATGCCCATGCCGGTGGCTGGGTCCCCCGGGATCAGGCCCATGTGGCGCGCTGGGTACAGCGGCTGCGTCAGGCGGTCACCCGCCAGCCTCGCCCGCTGGTGGCCCCGATCGCCGGATTGAAGGCGCTGGTGGAGCAGGATCCCCTCCTGCATCAGCAGGCCCAGGGGATGTTTGACGAGGCGTGGCAGCATGAGCACAGCACGCCGCTCGGTCAGGTCCAGGTGCGCAGCTTCGATGAGTTCCTGCAGCTGCTCAACGGCATCATGACCACGGCCCCGGAAGCCTATCAGAATGTGCAGACCCAGGAGCCCGCCGGGCTGATCGGATTCCCCATCAATGCCCTGCTCAACTGGCCCATGGCGACGGCCGCCGGGTACGACTTCTTTGCCAATGCGCTGGTGAACCAGCAACTGCGCAAGATCCTCGGCTACTGGGCCGATTTCCTGCAAGGTCCCGCGTCCCGTTATGTGCTGACGGAGTCGGTGAGCACCCTGGATCGCCAGACCCTGATCGTCCCCTGGCTCGGGGAGGTGGCGAAACGGGAGATGGTCAAGGTGGCGCAGGGGGCGCTCGGGGCCGGCGACAACCCCACCCCAGAGCGCTTCGAGGGGATCTTCCACACCGTGCCGGGAGAGGAATACGAGGGCTTCGCCAGCTGGGACGACTTCTTCACCCGCCGCTTCTGCCCCGGCGTGCGGCCGGCGACGGCCCCGGACGATGACAGCGTGATCGCCAACGCCTGCGAGTCGGCCCCGCTGCAGGTGGTGACCGGGGTAAGGCGGCAGGACGCGTTCTGGCTCAAGGGGCAGCCCTATTCCCTGGACAACCTGCTGGACTTCGACCCGCGCGCCGCCGCGTTCGAGGGGGGCACCCTCTATCAGGCCTTCCTCAGCGCCCTCAGCTATCACCGCTGGCACAGCCCGGTGAGCGGCACGGTGCGCTCGGTCAAGGTGGTCAACGGCAGCTACTACCTGGCCAACCGCCACCAGGGTTTCGACAGCCCGGTGGGGCCCGACCCCAGCGCCCCGAACCAGTCCCAGCCCTTCCTCACCGCGGTGGCGACCCGGGCACTCATCTTCATCGAGGCGGACAACCCCAGGATCGGCCTGATGTGCGTGGTGCCGGTGGGCATGGCGGAGGTGTCGAGCTGCGAGGTGACGGTGCAGCCGGGGCAGCGGATCGCGAAGGGGGAGCAGCTCGGCATGTTCCACTTCGGCGGCTCCACTCACTGCCTGCTGTTTCGCCCCGGGGTCGAGCTGGCGTTCGACTTCTACGGCCAGCAGCCGGGGCTGGAGGCGACCAACCTGAGGATCAACACGGCGCTGGCGCGGGTGACATAACCCTGCTCCCTGATGGTACGAGGCCGCCTTCGGGCGGCCTCGCTGTTGTGAATCCCTCAGGGTTGTCGTTGCAGCAGGAGATCCAGATAGGCGCCTTCGATCAGCCGGGAGGGCTCGATACCGAGACGCGCCATGATGTCGTGAGCTTCCTGTATCCCCACCTCGCGCGGTTCGTCATCTTCCAGCACCACTTCCAGTTCGAGGAAGTGACCCAGCCCTTCAACCCGGTCGAGATGGATCCGGGTTCTGCCCACCAGAAAGAGGGTCCGCTGTTTTCGCACTCTGCCAATCTGGCCGCAAGCCAGGGTGAGCGTTTCCCGCAGCTTGTCCGGCTCGTTCGTTGGCGTGATGTGGTAGTAGCTCTCCTTCGGACCCTGTTGATCAGGCCTGCGGTAGAAGATGAGCTGGCCTGCCGAAGGGGAGAGCGTCCGCAATTTGAAGCGGCCCGATTCACAGCGAAAGAAGGTATCGTCCTGGGCGATGTCGACGGGGCCCTTGTCGGCGATGGCCGCGGCTCTGGGGATAAGGTCATCGACCCCGGCTAAGCGGGCTTTGATCTCGATATTTCGTGGCATGGCAGCGGGCTCTCCTTGAAAACGGGATACCCAATCTAGCACAGCCCACGTTGCCGAGAGGGGGGGGCAACAGGGGGAGCACCAGCTCGGTTCCTGATGGATGCTCAACCCTGCCCGCCAACCCTCTTTGCAGACGCCTGAAACCGCCCTCAAGAGACAGGTCATCGGGCGCTGACCTGCTCCGCCGGTGCCTACCCGTCATCCGCGATATGACCTCATGGCCGCCTTCGAGCGGCCTTGTGGTGCCTGCGGGTGTCAGCATGGAATAGTGAACAGTCTGTTGCTGGTAGTGCGTTCTGTTGTTGATAGATGAAAAAATATCAGGATTCACTAAAGACCGTTCATCATTGTGCCGATAGAACTACCAAGATGGGGGTATTTCCGGCCCCCGGCTACCACAAGGATTCGTTGTCATGACTCTCTCGTTGCGCGGCAAGCTGCTCGCGGCCAGCCTGGGGGTAGTGCTGCTGATGGCAGCCCTGCTCGGTATCGTCGCCTTCCACACCCTCAAATCCCGCACCCTTGACGCCATCCAGAGCGAGGCGGTCAACTACGGTCACGCCCACTCGGTGGCCATCGGCAACTGGCTGGCGGATCGCAAGCACGCGGTCGATGCCCTGGCCGCGGTGATTGCCGACAACCCCGAAGCGACCCTGGTGCCCCACCTGCTGCAGACCCGCACCTCCGGCGGTTTCGGCCTCACCTATTTTGGTTCGGCGCAGGGGGAGATGACCCGCCACGATCCCGCCCTCAACACCGCCAACTATGACCCCAGGGCCCGCCCCTGGTACCAGAGCGCCGACAAGGCGGGCAAGCTCATCGTCACGCCGCCCTATGTCAGCGTGACCATGCAGCAGATGGTGGTGACCCTGGCCGAGCCGGTGAGCCATCAGGGCCGGGTGATCGGGGTGGCCGGGGCGGATCTCTCCCTCGACGCCCTCATCGACGAGGTGCTGGCCATGAAGGTGCAGGGGGAGGGCTACGCCATGCTGCTCGACCGCACCGGCCTCATCGTCGGCCACCCGAACAAGGAGCTGGCGCTCAAGCAGGTGGCGGAGCTGGACCCCGGCCTCACCGGGGCGGCGCTGGATGCGTGGAGCCGCGACGGCGAACTGCACGGCGCCAACCTGAACGGGCGCGAGGTGCTGCTCTCGGTGCAGGGCGTGCCCGGCACCGACTGGCTGCTCGCCATGGTGATGTACAAGGAGGTGCTGGAGGCGCCGCTCGCCTCCCTGCTGTGGCAACTGGTGGGGCTGACCCTGGTGCTGCTGCTGGTGTTCGGTGCCCTGCTCATCGCCATGTTCAACTACCTGTTCGCGGATCTGGGACGGGTCTCCAGGGCGCTCGCCGACATCGCCCACGGGGAGGGGGATCTCACGGTGCAGATCGCCACCCGCAGCCAGGATGAGGTGGGGCAGCTGGCCCAGAACTTCAACCAGTTCGTGGCGCGACTGCACGGCATTGTCAGCCGGTTGCGGGACGTCACCGTCGAGCTGGCGGCCCAGTCCCGCACCCAGGCGGCGGGGGCCGAGGCCCGCAGCCAGCGGGTGCGCCAGCAGCAGGACGAGATCGTCATGGTAGCGACCGCGGTGACCGAGATGGCCTCCGCCACCCAGGAGATCGCCGGCAACGCCGAGTTTGCCGCCAACACCGCCGGCGATGCGGTGCGCCTCGCGGTGGCCGGCCAGTCCCAGGTCGGCCAGAGCCAGCGCAGCATCACGGGGCTGGCGGGGGAGGTCTCCGACGCCAGCCAGACCATCCACGAGCTGGATGGCCACGCCCAGCAGATCAGCGGCATTCTGGCCACCATCAGCGGCATCGCCGAGCAGACCAACCTGCTGGCCCTGAACGCCGCCATCGAGGCGGCCCGGGCCGGGGAGCAGGGGCGCGGCTTTGCCGTGGTGGCGGACGAGGTGCGGGTGCTGTCGCGCCGCACCCACGACTCCACCGCCGAGATCCAGCAGATGATCGAGGCGCTGCAGCAGACCACCCGCAAGGCGGTGGGCGGCATGGAGACCAGTCGCCAGCTGGCGGGCACCAGCGTGGAGGACGCCGAAGCGGCGAATCTCAGCCTGGGCCGGATCAACGAGGCCATCGGCGCCATCAGCGACATGGCGACCCAGATCGCGGCGGCGGCCGAGGAGCAGACCTCGGTCACCGGCGAGATCAGCCGCAACACCGAGAACATCCGCCACGTCTCCCAGACGCTGGCGGAGCAGGCGCGGGAGGAGGCCAGCCAGGCCGCCGAGCTCAAGTCCCTGACCGAGCGGCTGGAGCAGGAGATCGGGCGCTTCCGGCTCTAGGCTGAGACCCGGATGTGACAAAGGCGACCTCGGGGTCGCCTTTATTCATGCGGTGTATGGATAATATTTTGCCATGCACCCGCTGAATAATGCCGGGGCCTGGCCCGGCAATCGGCCAGGCCAGGGGCTCAGAGGGGCTTGATGTAGCTGTAGAACTCGTTGTCCCGCTGGTAGCCGTGCCCTTCGTAGAGGGCCTGAGCCTGCCGGTTGTCGGTGGCGGTGCTCAGCATCAGGAAGGCGGCGCCCGTCTCCTGGCCGTGGCGATCGGCCCGCGCCAGCAGCGCCTGGGCGACCCCCTGCTGGCGGGCCGCCGGCGCCACGAACAGATCGTACAGCAGCCAGATGGGCTTCAGGGCGAGGGAGCAGAACAGGGGATAGAGGTGGGCAAATCCCAGCACCTCTCCCGCCTCGCTCTGGGCCACGAAGAGCACCGACTCCCCGGCGGTGCAGCGCTCCAGCAGGAAGGCTTCGGCAGCCTCGGGCCGGGCAGGCAGCCGGTAGAACGCCCGGTATTCCACGAACAGGGGGGTGACCCGGGGAATGTCCCCGGGGGTGGCCTGGAAGATCCTCATGGGGCGTTCCCCGCCGGATCCTGGCTGACCCAGATCAGCCGGTCGGTGGCAAAGCCGAGCCCCCGGGCCCGCTCGACCAGGGCCTCTACCTTCTCTTTGGGGGGATGGGGCGTGCGGGAGAGGATCCAGAGGTACTGGAGGTTGTAACTGCTCACCAGGGAGAGGTCATAGTCCGTCGCCAGCACGTTGTAGCTGCCGTAGAAGGGGCCGAAGAAGCTCACCTTGAGGCGCCCCTCGTCGCTGTCGCCCACGAAGTAGGCGCGCCCCTCGGCCTCGCGCCATTCCCCCTGTTCGTCCTGCCCCCGGTTGAGCACCCTGACGCCGCCGTCATCCCGCAGGCTGTAGCTGGCGGTGACCCGGCTCAGGCCGCGCTCGAAGCCGTGATCGAGGCGGGCGATTTCGTACCAGGTGCCGAGGTAACGGTCGAGCTGGAAGGGCTTGACCACCTGGTGTCCCGGTGGAATGCCGGTGCAGGCGGTGGCCAGCAGGGTCAGAACGAGCAGGATCAGTGTGCGCATGTCATCCCTCCACGATACGCAGTTGTCCCGAGCGGAAGCGTGCCGCGTGTTCGCTCGGGGTGTTGCCAAAGAAGCGTTTGTATTCGCGGCTGAACTGGGAGCCGCTCTCGTAGCCTACCTTGTCCGCCGCCACCCCGGCCTTGAGGCCGTCGTGCAGCATCATCAGCCGCGCCCGGTGCAGGCGCAGGGTCTTGATGTACTGCAGGGGCGAGGTGGCGGTGGCCGCCTTGAAGTGGTGGTGGAAGGCCGAGACGCTCATGTTCGCCTCCCGGGCCAGCTCCTCCACCGTCAGGTTCTCGGTAAAGCGCTGCTCCATGATACGCAGCACCCGGGCTATCTGGCTCACCTGGCTGTGACGGCTGGCCATGGCCAGCAGGGCGGGGGCTCCCCCTTCGTGCAGGGCGTGGAACAGGATCTCGCGCACGATCTGGGGCCCCAGCACCCGGGCGTGGAGCGGCTTGTCCATCACGTCGATGAGGCGCTCCACCGCGCAGAGCATGGTCTCGGAGAGGGGCACGGAGACGACGCCGCGACCCGGCTCCGCCGGGGCGGGGGCCGCGTCCCCCATCTCCAGCAGCAGGGCCTGCAGCGCCGCCACGTCGATCTCCACCGAGAGCCCCACCAGGGGGGATTCTGGGGAGGCGAAGCACTCGCACTCGCAGGGCAGCGGCAGGGTCATCATCAGGTAGTGCTCGGGGTCGTAGCGGAAGGTGAAGTCCGAGAGATAGCCCACCTTGTGCCCCTGCAGGATGATGATCATGCGCGGGCGGTAGAGCACCGGGATGCGGTCATGATGCTCCGTGGTGTAGATGAGGTGCACGCCGGGCACGGGGGCGGCGGTGATCCCCGGGTGGGGTGCCAGGGCGGCGAGTCGGCTGGCGAGGGCGGACTGGTGGGTCGCCGCGATGGGCTGATTTGTACTCATTTATCCAGGCTAAGTAGAAATAGGCAAGAAATCGGCAGAAAGCTCCCTTGATGGTAGGGGGTTATAAGAGAAAAATGCAACCCATACCTTACCGACTACGACCACCCCGGGAGATCCCATGAACAACTTCATCCTGCACACCCCCACCAAGGTGCTGTTCGGCAAGGGCCAGGTGGCCCAGCTGCGCGGCCAGATCCCCAGCGACGCCCGCATCCTCGTCACCTACGGCGGTGGCAGCGTGGTGCGCAGTGGCCTGCTGGACCAGATCCGCAGCGAGCTGGCCGGCCTGACCCTGTTTGAATTTGGCGGCATCGAGCCCAACCCCACCTACGAGACCCTGATGGGCGCCGTCGAACTGGCCCGCGCCGAGAAGGTCGACTTCCTGCTGGCAGTGGGTGGCGGCTCCGTGCTGGACGGCACCAAGTTCATCGCGGCGGCGGCCCACTACGACCTGGCCAAGGACCCCTGGCACATCCTCGAGACCGTCGGCGGCGAGGTGGCCTCCGCCATTCCCCTGGGCAGCGTGCTGACCCTGCCGGCCACCGGCTCCGAGATGAACATGGGCGCCGTCATCACCCGCAAGAGCACAGGGGACAAGCAGCACTTCTTCTCGCCCTTCGTGATGCCGCGCTTCGCCGTGCTCGACCCCGTGCTCACCTACACCCTGCCCGCCCGTCAGGTGGCCAATGGGGTGGTGGATGCCTTCATCCACACCCTGGAGCAGTACCTCACCTACCCGGTGGATGCCAAGGTGCAGGATCGCTTTGCAGAGGGGCTGCTGCTGACCCTGGCGGAAGAGGGGCCCAAGGCGCTGGTGGAGCCGGAAAACTACGACGTGCGTGCCAACATCATGTGGAGCGCCACCCTGGCACTGAACGGCCTGATCGGAGCCGGCGTGCCCCAGGACTGGGCCACCCACATGCTGGGCCACGAGATCACCGCCCTGCACGGTCTGGACCACGCCCAGACCCTGGCGGTGGTGCTGCCCGCCCTGCTGCAGGCCAAGCGCGAGCAGAAGCGCGCCAAACTGCTGCAATACGCCGAGCGGGTCTGGGATCTGCGCAGCGGCAGTGACGAGGAGCGTATCGACGGTGCCATCGCCGCCACCCGCGACTTCTTCGAGCGGATGGGGATCAAGACCCGGCTGCGGGATTACGTGGCCGACGCCCGGATCGACGCCCTGCTGGCCAAGCTCGAAGAGCACGGCATGACCGCCCTGGGTGAGCACGGCGACATCGACCTGGCCCAGAGCCGGCATATTTATGAGGCGGCCTGGTAAGCAGAGCGCGCCTGAAACGGGCCCAAGGCCCGGTTGCACCAGGGGGCCCGAACCCGCCAGCAGGCGGGGACGCGGCCCCCTGATCGTTGCAAAATGGTTACTTTTTCCCTTTTCATCTCATCAGATGAGCCAACGGCAGATTTCGTAAGAACAAAAAACGCTAAGGTAGAGGCCGGGTTAAACATTTTTTTTGACTGGTTGGATCACTTTTTTTAGCGCTTTTTGCTGGTATAAGCCCCTAATTTGGTTTGTTTTTTTTAATCATGGTCCGGGATGGGCTGAATTCTGTACCCGCCCGCCCGGGGCCGTGGTTGTAATAAAACTCCAAAATTTGATACTAATCACCCTCGCGCCTGAAAAGCGGGGGCCTGACCGTGACAGGAGGTCGAGGTGAAGCCTGCTGATTTTCATAACAAAGGGCCCGTGACCTGCACTTTGATCATGCCTTGTCCCCTCAGACATGAGAGACTTGGCGATGATTGTTTATTAACCATCAGGGAATAGTCATGCAGATTGGAATACCGAGAGAGAGTCTCGCCGGTGAGACCCGGGTCGCAGCGACCCCGGCCACTGTCGAGCAGCTGAAAAAGCTCGGCTTCGAGGTTGCCATCGAGGCCGGTGCCGGCCTGCGAGCCAGCTTCGATGATGCCGCCTTCGAGGCTGCCGGTGCCAGCGTGGTACCGAACGTCTGGCAAGCCGACCTTGTCTTCAAGGTCAACGCGCCGACCGAGGCCGAAATCGCACAAATTAAGGATGGTGCCACCCTGGTGAGCTTCATCTGGCCCGCCCAGAATCCCGAGCTGGTCAAGAAGCTTTCCGAGCGCAACATCAATGTGATGGCGATGGACATGGTGCCGCGGATCTCCCGTGCCCAGTCCCTCGACGCCCTCTCTTCCATGGCCAACATCGGTGGCTATCGCGCCGTCGTGGAAGCCGCGCACCAGTTCGGTCGCTTCTTCACCGGCCAGATCACCGCCGCCGGTAAAGTACCGCCCGCCAAGGTGCTGGTCATCGGTGCCGGTGTGGCCGGTCTGGCCGCCATCGGGACCGCCGGTTCCCTCGGTGCCATCGTGCGTGCCTTCGATACCCGTCTGGAAGTGGCCGAGCAGATCGAGTCCATGGGTGGGGAATTCCTCAAGCTGGACTTCGGCGGCGAAGATGGCGCATCCAGCGACGGCTACGCCAAAGTGATGAGCGAAGAGTTCATCAAGGCCGAGATGGAGCTGTTCGCCCAGCAGGCCAAGGAAGTGGACATCATCATCACTACCGCCCTGATCCCGGGCAAACCGGCACCCAAGCTCATCACCAAGGAAATGGTGGACAGCATGAAGCCGGGCTCCGTCATCGTGGACATGGCGGCCCAGGCCGGCGGCAACTGCGAATACACGGTACCGGGTGAACTGCATGTCACCGACAACGGCGTCAAGGTGATCGGTTACACCGATCTGCCGGGCCGCCTGCCCGCCCAATCCTCCCAGCTTTACGGCACCAACCTGGTGAACCTGATGAAGCTGATGTGCAAGGAGAAGGACGGCAACGTCGCCATCGACTTCGAAGACGTGGTACAGCGCAACATGACGGTGGTCCAGGCCGGTGAAGTGACCTTCCCGCCCCCCGCCATCTCCGTCTCTGCCGCCCCGCAGAAACCCGCTGCCGCCAAACCGGCCGCCAAGAAGGAAGAGGCCAAGCCCTCCAACAAGAAGTTCGTGTTCGGTGCCCTCGGCATCGCCGCCTTCGGTTGGGTGGCCGCCGTGGCGCCTGCCGCCTTCCTCTCCCACTTCACCGTCTTCATCCTGGCCTGCGTGGTCGGTTACTACGTGGTGTGGAACGTCTCTCACGCCCTGCACACGCCGCTGATGTCGGTCACCAATGCCATCTCCGGCATCATCGTGGTCGGTGCGCTGTTGCAGATTGGACAAGGGTCGACCCTGGTCACCGTGCTGGCCTTTGTCGCCGTGCTGATTGCCAGTATCAACATCTTCGGTGGCTTCACCGTCACTCAGCGCATGCTGAAGATGTTCCGTAAGGATTAAGGGGGTTTAACGTGTCTCAAGGACTGGTAACAGCATCCTATATCGTTGCCGCCGTGCTCTTCATCCTCAGTCTCGCGGGACTGTCGAAGCAAGAAACGGCCAAGCATGGCAACCTGTTCGGTATCGCGGGGATGGCCATCGCCCTGCTCGCCACCGTCTTCAACCCGGAAACCAGTGGCGTCCACTGGATCATCCTGGCCATGGCCATCGGTGGCGCCATCGGCGTGCGTCTGGCCCTCAAGGTCGAGATGACCGAGATGCCCGAGCTGGTGGCCGTGCTGCACAGCTTCGTGGGCATGGCAGCGGTGCTGGTGGGCTTCAACAGCTTCATCGATCTGCACCCCTCTGCGCCCGCTGAAGTGGTGGTCTCCGTCGGTTCCAACCTGGATGCGACCCTGGCAGCCGCCCGGGCGGCGTTCGAGCAGGCGGCAAGCGTCGCCCAGGTCGAGCACCTCTCCGGCGCCATGCTGAACATCCACCTGGTGGAAGTGTTCCTGGGCGTCTTCATCGGTGCCGTGACCTTCACCGGTTCCGTGGTGGCGTTCGGCAAGCTGCGTGGCCTCATCTCTTCCAAGCCGCTGATGCTGCCGCACCGCCACAAGCTGAACCTGCTGGCCGTGGTGGTCTCCATCGCGCTGATGATCCACTTCGTCAACGCCGGTGGCTCCACCTTCGCTCTGCTGGTGATGACCCTGATCGCCTTCGCCTTCGGCTGGCACCTGGTCGCCTCCATCGGTGGCGCGGACATGCCGGTGGTGGTCTCCATGCTGAACTCCTACTCCGGTTGGGCGGCGGCGGCGGCGGGCTTCATGCTTTCCAATGACCTGCTGATCGTCACCGGTGCCCTGGTGGGTTCCTCCGGTGCCATCCTCTCCTACATCATGTGCAAGGCGATGAACCGCTCCTTCATCTCCGTGATCGCCGGTGGCTTTGGCTCCGACGGCGTGGCCTCCACCGCCGAGCAGGAGCTGGGCGAATACCGCGAGACCAACGCCGAAGACGTGGCCGACATGCTGAAGAACGCCAGCTCCGTCATCATCACCCCAGGCTACGGCATGGCGGTGGCGCAGGCCCAGTACCCGGTGGCCGAGATCACCCAGAAGCTGCGTGATCGTGGCGTCAAGGTGCGCTTCGGCATCCACCCGGTGGCCGGTCGTCTGCCTGGTCACATGAACGTGCTGCTGGCGGAAGCGAAAGTCCCCTATGACATCGTGCTGGAAATGGACGAGATCAACGATGACTTCGCCGACACCGACGTGGTGCTGGTGATCGGTGCCAACGACACCGTCAACCCGGCCGCCATGGAAGATCCGGGCAGCCCCATCGCCGGCATGCCGGTGCTGGAAGTGTGGAAGGCGCAGAACGTCATCGGCTTCAAGCGCTCCATGAACACTGGCTACGCCGGTGTCCAGAACCCGCTGTTCTTCAAGGAGAACACCCAGATGCTGTTTGGCGATGCCAAGGCCAGCGTCGAGGCCATCCTGAAGGCGCTGTAAGCGTTGACCGGATGAGACAAAAAGGGGGCTTCGGCCTAATGCCGATCAGTTAAGGATCCATTGACCGATCCTCAGGCTGTGTAAGAATCCGAAACTCCTTGTTGGGTTT